>JBDUEO010000223.1:0-5841 GCA_040002335.1 Parafilimonas sp.
GTTATATAAAGGCGTTTCTTTTTTAGAAATTATCGGGTTATTATTCCTGATGGTTTCCATGTGTTTTAAAGTTTCTGCAGCGCCTTTTCATTTCTGGACGCCAGATGTGTACGATGGAGCCCCGGGTGTAATTACATCTTTCATGGCAACCATTGTAAAAGTTGCAGGCTTTATTGCATTTTTAAAATTAGGTTATGTAAGAATGACGGCAACTTCAACTGCCATAGATTGGAAATTGCTGTTTGCCATTATTATAATTTCAACATTATTGTTTGGAAATATTACGGCGGTATTTCAGCAAAGTGTAAAACGAATGCTCGCGTATTCAAGCATTGCGCAGGCAGGGTTTATGTTGTTCGCATTATTTAGTTTAAACGATTTTGGCAGCAAAGGATTGTTGCTGTATGCGGCTGCATACAGTCTTGCAACAATTGGATTGTTTGCAGTATTGGTTAAAATGAAAGATGTAACATTTGAAGGTTATAACGGCCTTGCCAAAACGCAGCCTGTATTGGCGGCAACCAATGCTATATTTTTATTTTCACTCACAGGCATACCATTAACGGCTGGCTTTCTTGCAAAATATTATATGCTTGCTTCTGTAATTGAAACAGGAAATTATATTTGGCTTGTTGTTATTGCCGTGTTGTTTGCCGCAGTTAGCGCATATTATTATTTCAGGGTAATACAGGCAATGTATTTTAAAACAGGTGAGCCGCAAACAGAAACCATTACAGGCAGTTTTAAATTTGGATTGATTGCAATTGCCGCCATCATTATCATTATCGGTTCTTTTCCCCAGGCGCTGTTCAACTGGTTGTACTTTTAGTAATATTGTTTCAAAGTTTAAGTGAACACAACGTTCAACTTTTATTTGTTGTCTTGTTCTTATATTACCTTTCACATAAAATTCAATCTTTAATAATTACAACGTATTATCTTCACGTTTCACGATTTTTTATTTCAGCAAATGACTTTAAAAGATTCTTTTTCTCTCGCTTACAACACAGTGCGCAGTAATAAATTGCGTACGGGAATTACTGTTGCCATTATTGCGTTTGGTATTATGGCGCTTATTGGAATTATTACCGCCATTCAATCAATGAATGAAGGCTTGCGTGATAGTTTTTCAACAATGGGTGCCAATGGATTTACCATTTCTTATAAAGAACGTTTTCGCTTTCATAACGATGACGATAATGGCGAGAAAGTTGATAAAACAAAAAAAGCAAAAAAGTCAAATCTTGATAAATATATACAACTGTACCAGGCAGAAGCATTTAAAAATAATTTTCATTATCCCGCCATTGTAAGCATTTCCTTAAATGGTTTTAGCAATTACGAAGTTCATTATAAAGACAAAAAAACAAATCCAAATGTGCGCATGAATGGCGGCGACGAAAACTATCTTGCCGTTAATGGATTTAGTGTTGAAGCGGGAAGAAACCTTTCAACACTTGATGTGCAAACAGGCCAGAATGTTTGCATGATTGGAAGCGATGTTGCTGCAAAATTATTTGGCCAGTACAAAGATAATGCTGTTGATAAATTTATTAATGTTGGCGGCACGCCTTACCGCGTAATCGCAGTTTTAAAACCTAAAGGTTCCAGCGCTTTATTGCGTGCCGATAACGTAATTGTTACTTCGTATAATAATGTAAGAAGAACGGGTTTTGGCGGCAACTCATTTGTTATTGGTGTTTTAGCAAATGACATTTCTCAAATTGATGGTGGCGTAAATGAAGCCACCGCAGTTTTTAGAAACATTCGAAAATTATTGCCAACTGATGATGATAATTTTGTAATTGAAAAAAGCGATAAGCTCGCTACAACATTCATCAGTTTATTAGGCAGCATACAAGCAGCCGCAGGTGCTATAGGATTTATTACATTAATTGGCGCTGCTATTGGTTTAATGAATATAATGCTGGTATCGGTAAATGAACGCACACGCGAAGTTGGGCTAATAAAAGCATTAGGCGGAAAGCGCAAAAACATAAGGCAGCAATTTTTATTTGAATCTGTTATTATAAGTTTGCTGGGTGCTTTATTTGGTATTATTCTCGGGGTAATTATCGGGAATATATTTGCAGTTTTTCTTAATGCCGGTTTTACCATACCATGGGCATGGGTAATTGCAGGAATTGTTATTTGTTCAGGTGTTGGTTTACTCGCAGGTATTTGGCCGGCTGTAAAAGCCTCAAGATTAAATCCTATTGCCGCCCTTCGTTACGAGTAATTTCTTTTTCAGCTGCAGTTTTATCTTAACGGTTTTTAAACGCTATGCAATTGCATGTAAATCTCAATTCATTACTTTTGCAAAGTTTATTTTTCAGCGCTTGCTTTACATCACTTCAATTTGAAAATTAAAAACCAATGGCAGATATTTTTGAACGATTGATAAAAAATTACGGACCTCTTGGCGAACACAGAGAAAGATCGCATGGTTATTACACTTTTCCCAAACTGGAAGGTGAACTGGGTAACCGTATGAAATTTAGAGGTAAAGAAATGGTTGTATGGAGCTTGAATAATTATTTAGGTCTTGCTAACCATGATGAAGTGCGAAAGGCAGATGCCGATGCTGCAGCAGCATTTGGCCTGGCTTACCCAATGGGTGCACGTATGATGAGTGGAAACAGCAACCAGCACGAACAGTTAGAAAAAGAATTGGCTGAATTTGAAATGAAAGAAGATGCTATTCTTTTAAATTATGGCTACCAGGGAATAATGAGTGCTATTGATGCTTTATGCGGTAGGCACGATGTAATTGTGTATGATGCAGAATCTCATGCATGTATTATTGATGGCTTGCGTTTGCATACCGGCCACCGATATGTTTATCGCCATAACGATATTGAAGATTGTGAAAAACAATTGCAACGCGCCACTGCATTAATTGAAAAACAAAAGCAAGGTGGCATCTTAATAATTACTGAAGGTGTTTTTGGCATGGCCGGCGACCAGGGAAAACTAAAAGAAATTTGCGCATTAAAAGATAAATATGAATTCAGATTGCTGGTTGATGATGCACATGGATTTGGCACATTAGGTAAAACCGGTGCCGGTGCAGGAGAGGAGCAAAATTGCCAGGATGATATCGATTTATATTTTTCAACGTTTGCGAAATCTATGGCTTCTATTGGTGCCTTTATAGCAGGCCCGCACACAATCATTGATTTTATTCGTTATAACATACGTTCGCAAATTTTTGCAAAGAGTTTACCAATGCCTTTTGTAATTGGTAATTTAAAAAGATTGGAAATGTTGCGCTCAATGCCTGAGTTAAAAGAAAGGCTTTGGAAAAATGCATTGCAATTACAAAATGGTTTAAAAGAAAGAGGTTTCGATATTGGTCAAACAGATTCTGTAGTAACGCCGGTGTATATGAAAGGCGGCGTGCCTGAGGCATCTGCAATGGTTACAGATCTTCGTGAGAATTACAATATATTTTGTTCCATTGTAGTGTATCCTGTAATCCCAAAAGGGCATATTATTTACCGTTTAATACCAACCGCTGCGCATACAAGCGAAGACATTATAGCAACATTAGATGCCTTTAGTGAAACAAAAGAAAAGTTAGACGCAGGCGCTTATAAAGTAGAAGAAATTGTGCACATGGGCGAAGCAAGATGAGCAGATAATTTAAGCGTAATAAATTTGTATTTGCAAAAACCTTCTGTACGAAGGTTTTTTGTTTTGCATATAATTTCGGAAATACAATTTTTTAGTTTGCCACTTTTTCTTTTAAAATAACTTCTGCTTTACCAACAGATAATTGAAAATTCGCCCCGATTTTTAAAGCATAATTTTCCTTTGCATGTCCAACCGGAAAATCAAAACAAACAGGAAATTTATATGCTTTCACTTTATCAACAATTATATCTTCAATAGCTTGCCCAAAAGGAATGATGGTATCTTTTATTTCAGCAAAATTTCCAATAATTAAACCCGCAAGTGCATGTATTTTATCGGCACGTTTTAATTGCATCAGCAGTCTGTCAATATTGTATTTGTACTCGCCAATATCTTCAATAAAAAGAATTTTATTTTTTGTATTGATGTCAGACTTGCTGCCAATTATATGCGCAAGCAGAGAAAGATTTCCTCCAACTAATTCACCTTCGCAAACGCCATCTCTGTTTAAAAAATGTGATGCAATTTGATAATCTTGTTGTTTCCCTGTTAAACTATTAAAGATTGATTGAATATAAATTTCGCTTTCTTCAATATCGTTAAAAGCAGCAGCCATTGGTGCATGAAGCGAGGCAATATTAAAGTTTGAAAATACATGTGCGTGCAATAAAGTAATATCGCTGTAACCGATAATCCATTTTGGTTGTTGAACAAATTTTTCAAAATTTATTTCATCAATAATCCTGCTTAAACCATAACCTCCGCGGCCACAATAAATCGCTTTTATGTTTTCATCATCCAGCATCGTTTGCAGATCATTCAGGCGTTCTTTATCTGTTCCGGAAAAATAATTATTTTGATTGCCAACGGTTTTCCCAACCTCAACTTTAAAACCCCATTGTTGTAAAGTTTCAATACATTTTTTTGCTTTTTGCAACGGCATAAAACCGGAAGGGCAAATCATTCCGATTGTATCGCCTTTTTTTAAATATGGTGGAATGATTGCAGCCACGAGTTTTTATTTTAATAATTGCCGTGAAGAACACTGAAACACAGAAATTAGTTTAAAATAGTTTTGTGTTTCCGGCATTATAATTTAGTCAAGCGCCTGGTTCAAATCATTAATAATATCATCCGAAAATTCAAGCCCAACAGAAATTCTTATTAAGCCCGGCGTTATGCCAACACTCAATCTTTCTGCTTCCGTAAGTTTTGAATGTGTTGTACTTGCAGGATGTGATGCAATGCTTCTTGTATCACCCAAATTCGCCGTCATTGAAAGCAGGTTTAATTTATTTAAAAACTTTCTGCCACTTTCAATACCGCCTTTTATTTCAAAACAAACAATGCCGCCGCCGGCTTTCATTTGTTTTTTTGCAATGGCATATTGCGGATGATTTTCTAAAAAAGGATATTTAACTGACTCCACATTTGTATGTTGCTTTAATGCTTCCGCAACCTTAATTGCATTTTCGCAATGGCGTTGTAAACGCACATCCAGCGTTTCTAAACTCTTGCTTAAAACCCATGCATTAAAAGCAGATAAAGACGGGCCTGTATTTCTGCTGAACAAATAAATTTCTCTAATTAAATCTTTTTTACCCACTACAACGCCGCCTAAAACACGGCCTTGTCCATCAATCCATTTGGTGGCTGAATGCACTACCAAATCAGCGCCATATTCAATGGGTTTTTGTAATAACGGAGTTGCAAAACAATTATCAACATTCAATATTAAATTATGTTTTTTCGAAAATTTTCCGGCCCATTCCAAATCAATAATCTCTAATTGCGGATTGGTTGGCGTTTCAATAAAAACCATTTTAGTGTTTGGTTGTACAGCTTTTTCCCAAGCCTCATCATCATTCGCGGCAACCAATGTTGCTTCAATGCCATAACGCGGAAGAAACTTTGTAACCATTGTATGCGTGCTGCCAAACACAGAACTGCAGCACAACAAATGATCGCCCTGTTTTAATAAAGCGAACATAGAAGCAAACACGGCGGCCATTCCGCTGGCGGTGGCAAAGCCTGCTTCCGCACTTTCCAGCACACACATTTTTTTTACAAACTCATCCACATTTGGGTTGCTGAAACGGCTGTAAATATTTTCATCATTCTCATCGGCAAAAGCAGCCCGCATGGTTTCTGCTTCATCAAACATAAAACTGCTGGTTAAATACATCGGCGTTGAATGTTCCATTT
>JBDUEO010000224.1:0-5837 GCA_040002335.1 Parafilimonas sp.
AGTCAACTTCAATTTTATGAGCATGTTTGCTGTTGGTTTCGTTTACCTGATTTGATAAAAAAGAAAAAAGATTATCGCAGTTTATCAATTCATTCCATTCATAAAACAACGAAAAATATTTATTGTTATGTTCAAGTATAATGCCGCGGGACGTCTTAAATAGTCGCATAGGTTACCAGTTTTTTACATCATCCAAATCAACATGTATTAATTGTTGAACCAGTTTTTTTAATGTTTCATAATCGCCTTGCAGGTGCATAGTTGTTTGATGGTATTCCTGCGTTTCACCAGGCTTTAATTCCTGTGCCGGTGAAGAAGTTTCTATTTCGTAAAATGGTCCCATTTGGCTGCCATCCTGCAAAGGCCCGTCATTATAAGAATTGATCACATCACCTTTATAAGGTTTTTTCTGCAACGCCCATTTCGAATTTACATAGCGGTTATTTTTATGCACTTCGGGAATTAAAATAGTAAGCACATTTTTTTTGAAATCATAACTGCAAACAAAAGGTTTTGCTATTTCCGGTGCAAGGCCAATTTTGCCTCTTGATTTGCCATCGCAACGAAAATATAATACGCTGTCGTTAATAATTAATCTTGATGAATCTATCTTTCCAAAATAATCATCTGTTATAAAATCACGCGCATTTTTTACAGGCGAAAAAGGAATAATAACTTTTGCTCCTTCTGAAGGAGAAAACATTCCGAGAAGCCATATAGAAAGCAAACCGCTGTCTTTGTTGAATGCTGTATTGCCAATATTTTTTATTTGGTTGATGGATTCAAAAGCAACTGCATGTACACTTTGCGGAATAGTTGTGTTTAATCTTTGTTCAATAGCATTCTCATCAAGCAAACGAATAATTCTTGTTATGTCAAGATGAAAAGTTTTTCCGGAATAATTTATTACAGAATCTGTGAAAGAGAATGTTGCCGATGTTTTATCAAACGCATCAACTTTATATGCCATTGTATCAATCAATGCCGGAACCTGCCAATGCGCATAATCAAACGGGTCATCTTTTTTAAAAAATATTGAATACTGGCCGCCTTCAGGGCCAAGCCAAAATCTTTCTTCGCCGCCAACGGGATTAAATTGTTTTTTCTTTTGTGCTGATGAAAGTAAACCGTAATTGATCCAGCCAAAGCTTATACCGCTGTCACCTTTTGCCGTACTTGTAAAAACGCGGCCCTGGTAGTCTGCGCTAAGTAAAATTTTTGAATTTGCATTTTCTAATTCAATAACATTGGTTGCATGTTTTTTAATGAATGCTGCATCATAACCATAAGTGCCTTTTGCAAAACCTGTATCGTTCAGCTTAATCATTGTGTTTTGGTTTGTGCCGGGATTATTATTGCAGGCAATTGCAAACAACAAGAAAAGTAAGGAAGTTGATTTTATTTTCCGCATTTAAAATATTTTTAGATATGTTTTATTCCATTTAATTAGGTTAGTCATTTCATATATTAGTTTTCTCAAATGCTGCTGTATGTTTTTTTATTGATACTAAGAATTTGATGATCGCATATTTATGGAGAAAGTTTAATTAAAAAATACTGTTTCAGATAAATCAAATTGCCCAATCTGATGTTCAGAAGATGATTTGTCCCTATAATAAACTTTATAGCTTCCGTGTTTCAAATGTCCAATATTAACAGCTTTACAATTGCAGTTTATATTGTTTGAATTCGAGACACCAATTAAAACTGTCAAATAGATTTTATTTTCAGTGATATCTACTTTAATTTTTGTGCAGGATAAGGCGGAGTTGATTTGCGTTGGTTTAACGGTTATAGAATCTGTTCCTGAAACATTACAAATTACAGGCAAATAAAAGCCATCTTGAGTTTCTAAAGGTGTTTGCGTTTTTATTCCTCCGACTCTTTGAATGAAATCCCAATCAGCAGTCTGGTGCATTATTATTGCATCATAAAATATATAAATTAAAGCGGCTAAAAGAGCGAATACAATAAGTGTTATTCTTAAATTTCTTTTCATCAACAATGTTGTTTATTGTCTGTGAACCAATTGTCATTATCAAAGAGAAATCCCTCTCTTCCACGGAATAAAATCATCATGCAATGTTACTTCTGCTTTTGCCATTACATCACCATTTGCCACATCAATAATATAGTTTAAAATTCTTTCTCCGGCTTCTTCAATCGTTTCATTTCCTTCAATAATATTTCCTGTATCAATATCAATTATGTCGTTCATTTTTTTGTATAAAATTGTATTGGTTGATAATTTTAAAACCGGTGCCACTGGGTTTCCTGTTGGCGTGCCAAGGCCTGTTGTAAATAAAACAATATTTGCGCCGGCACCAACTTCCGCGGTTGTTGATTCCACATCGCTGCCGGGCGTACATAATAAATTTAAGCCTGGTTTTGTAATTTTTTCAGGATAATCCAATACATCTGCAACAGGCGAAGTGCCTCCTTTTTTTGCAGCGCCGGCAGATTTTATGGCATCGGTAATTAAGCCATCTTTTATATTTCCGGGCGAAGGATTTGCATAGAAACCCGAACCAACTTCTGTTGCTCTTTTATTATAAGTCGTCATTAAATGCATAAACTTTTCTGCTGTTGCATCATCCACGCAACGATCGCTTAATTCCTGTTCAACGCCACACAGTTCCGGAAATTCAGACAACACAACAGAGCCGCCTAAAGCAATCAACATATCAGATGTATAACCAATTGCAGGATTAGCAGAAATGCCTGAAAAACCATCAGATCCGCCGCATTCCAAACCAATACATAATTTGCTTAACGGCGCAGGTTTGCGTTCAAGATAATTGGCCTGCGTTAAACCCATAAATGTTTTTTTAATCGCTTCCGTCAATAAATTATTTTCACTGCCTATTTTTTGTTGTTCCAAAAAATATAATGGTTTTGAAAAACTGGCATCGCGCTTTTCAATCTCTTCTTTCAATACAGCGATTTGTGCATTTTGACAACCTAAACTCAGCACGGTTGCGCCTGCAACATTTGCGTGCGTAATATAACCTGCCAGCAAACCGCATAACGCTCTTGCATCATCTCTTGTGCCGCCGCAACCTAAAGTATGTTTCAAAAATTTTATACCATCCACATTTGGAAAAACTTTTTCATGCTTTAGCACATATTCATCTTCATCTGCAAACATCAATTCAAATTCTGTGTTGCCGGTTTCATATTCGCGTATCATGCGGTGAACCATAGTTTCGTAAGGCGATTCTTTTGGTGCATAACCAAGCGATTTCATAAAAGCTTCCTGCAACACTTCTACGTTTTTATTCTCGCAAAAAACAAGTGGAATTACTAACCAAAAATTTCTTGTTCCAACACTTCCGTCTGCGCGGTGAAAGCCATTAAATGTTTTGTTTTGATATGCTGCAACATCAGGCTTATGCCAATTAGCATGTCTTTCTTTTAAAGAAAAACTATTTGATGCATGCTGAATATTTTGTGTTGATATTAATCCTCCCTGCGGAATAAACTTCATAGCCTTACCAACCAACACTCCATACATAATTATTGCGTCGCCTTCATTAAAATTTTGTAAAGCAAACTTATGTTTGGCTGCAATATTTTCTTTTATTTCTGTTGATGAAAAATTATTGCCTTTTACTTCTTCACCTTTATACAAAACAGTAAGCGCTACGGCAACGTTGTCATCATTATGTATTTTTAAAACTTTTGTTTGCATGATTGCAATGTTATTCAATTTTATTTTTTGTGTATTCATCATTTATCATTCGTACAATATTTAATGAATTTTTATTTTTTAATTCTTCGGGCAAAAATCTATCAGTAAAATTCTGATAACAAACCGGCCTTGTAAAACGGTAAATTGCTGTTGAACCAACAGAAGTAAACTTGCTATCAGTGGTTGCCGGGTACGGGCCGCCATGCATCATAGCATGCGTAACTTCTACGCCGGTTGGAACATTATTTATAATTATTCTGCCTGCTTTCAGTTCAAGATAATTTATTAATTCATTGTAATCAGCAATATCATTTTCTGTGCCCCATATTGTTATGGTTAACTGGCCTTGTAACGATTTTGCAATGTTCATTAATTCTTCTTTATTTTTTGCATGTACATGTAAACTAAACGGGCCAAAAACTTCTTTATGCAATTCATTATCTGATATAAATTTTTCTGCCGAAACAATGAACATATTTGGTTGTGCGGCATTTTTTTTATCAGGATCATTTCCTTTTTTTACAAGTGTAACTACGTTTGATTTTGAAAGCTTATCTATGTTTTGCTGATAAGAATTATGAATTGCATTAGTAAGCATTATTTCGCTGTTTGCATTTGCAATGGCTGATGAAAAACTTAATTGAAAATTTTCAGCATCTTCATTGTCGCTTGCAATGATAATACCGGGATTGGTACAAAACTGTCCTGCACTTACCATGTTGGATGCGGCTAAGGCTTTTGCAATGTCTTCACTTTTTTGCTTCATTATTTCAGGCAAAATAAAAACAGGATTTATACTGCCCATTTCAGCATATACCGGAATTGGTTCAGCACGTTTTGCAGCCATATCATAAATAGATTTCCCTCCTTTAAATGAACCTGTAAAAGCAATTGCTTTTACTAACGGATGTTGAACAAGATAGGTTGCAGGTTGAATGGAAGCGGCTTGCATCATAGAAAAAATACCATCAGGCATATTATTTTTTTCTGTAGCATCAATAATAATTTGCGCAACCATTTCTGAAAGAATTGGATGGCCGGGATGCGCTTTATAAACCACTGTACAACCGGCAGCAAAAGCAGCAATTGTATCGCCGCCCGCCGTTGAAAATGCAAAAGGAAAATTGCTTGCACCAAATACGGCAATTGCTCCAATTGCTTTTTGCATTTGCCTTATATCTGGTTTTCGTAATGGTGTGCGATTGGGTTGCGCGGTATCAATTATAGCATTTACCCAACTGCCTTCTTTTAGCAGGTTTGCAAATAATTTTATTTGATTGATGGTGCGGTTTATTTCGCCGTTTAATCTTGATTCTGCAAGAAATGTTTCCTGCATGGCAACGCTTAATAATTCGTTGCGTGCAGCTTTAATGCCTGATGCAATTGTTTCTAAAAAAATTGCTTTTATATTACCTGGAAAATTCCTGTACACTAAAAAAGCATCATGAGCTTTTTGCGCGGCTTCATCAATTTCCTGTTGTGTTGCTTCGTAAAATGTATGTGTATTATTGTTGCCTGAATAAAAAGTGGTTGTTCCTTTTGCAGATCTTCTATTGCCGATAAATTGTTGTCCGGTTATTGTCATAAAGTAAATTATTTAACAAACCATAAAAATAACTATAATACAAAAAATATTTTGTTCGCAGTTTATGATAGTATTTTAGCGGTTACAAAAATGCCGAATAAAATTCATACAGTACAAGTGAGTGACACAACTATGATCAATAGCATTACTGATGCTGGCAAAATAAAAATTTTTCTTCCGAAAAAACGTGTGAGGAAATTATTATTGATGGCATGTTTTTTTATAAGCACTTATAGTTTTGCCCAGCAGCCTTTGCAATTAGACAGCGCAATAAATATTGCTTTGAAAAATAGTTATGATATTGAAGTGGCGCGGAATAATGTGGAGATAAATTCTATTAATAATGATTATGGTGTTGCGGGTGGTTTGCCGGTTGTTACCGGTTCTGCTGCAACCAATCAGCAGCTTACCAATGTGAATCAAAAATTAAATACAGGAACGCATATTCAGCGCAGAAATGCAGGCAGCAATAATGGAAGTGCAGGCATTGCGGGCACTATGCTTTTATATAACGGAATGCGCGTAGTGGCTACAAAAAAAAGATTGGATGAACTGGAAAAG
>JBDUEO010000225.1:0-5832 GCA_040002335.1 Parafilimonas sp.
GTGTACTTAGTTCTTTATCTACATCTTTTGCAAATTTCTTTGTAATGATGATATTCATTTTCCCTGCAACTGTTTAAGGAATTTATTTGTATCAACTATATCATTGTAATCTGTTTGCTGCATTAATAAACTCAAAACAAAATCGTCTTTATCATCTTCATTTATAATACGATTTTTAATATTTTTTTGTTTTAAAAATTCTTTCAGCATTATCACTTCTTCGTTAGATGAAGGTTGCACAACAATAGTTTCCATAAAATCTTTTTTCAAATTTAGTTTGTTCTTTTTTTCCATTCATTCATTTCATTCTTAAAATCTTTCCACTCAATTATTTCATTATTATCAACTTCGGAAATTGCTTCTTCTAATTCTTTTTGTCGTTCTTCATTTAGCTCATCAATTATGTCTTTTTTCTCTGCATAATAAGCAACATCTTCCGTCCATATTTGTAAAATATTTTTATCTTCTATTGAATCAATCAATTCATATATTTTAGATTTGAGTTCGCTGCTCATAAATTTTTATATGAAATTAAGAAATAAAAAAATGCTTTTTAATTTAAAGCAGTTTTTTAGAATATTAGCAATATGAAAATTATTACATGGAACTGTAATATGGCTTTTAGAAATAAGGCTAATCTTATTCTTAAGTATTCACCTGATATTTTAATTATCCCGGAATGCGAGCATCCGCAAAAACTCGTATTTAAAAATAAGGAGCTGAATCCAACAGATACATTGTGGTTTGGACAAAATCAAAATAAAGGGTTGGGCATATTTTCTTACAGCGATTTTTCATTTAAAGTTTTAGATGTTCATAATGAAAATTTTAAAATGATTATTCCTGTTGAAGTTTCAAATAAAAATTTTCGGTCTAATCTTTTTGCAGTCTGGGCAAATAACCCGAAGGATATTGATGGGCATTATATAACACAGGTTTGGAAAGCGCTTCATTATTATGATGCAATAATTACGGGTAATAAAACAATTTTAATTGGCGACTTTAACAGCAACACAATTTGGGATAAACCAAGACGTGCAGGAAATCATTCAACTGTTGTAAAAAAACTGGAAGAGAAAAAAATTTATAGCGTTTATCATAAACATTTTAATCAAATACAAGGCAAAGAGAAACATCCAACACTTTATATGTACCGGCATAAGGACAAACCTTATCATATTGATTATTGTTTCGCTTCATCAGACATGCTTCAATATTTAAAACTGGTTGAAGTTGGTAAACATAGAAGCTGGAGGAATTATAGTGATCATGTTCCTTTGATCGTAACATTCGACAAAGCTTTATACAACTCATCTTTATAAAATAATGAGCGGTTCATTTCAGCATCACCTCTACATCTTTACTCCTGCTTTCAGGAATAACTTTCAGCATGGTTACTTTTCCTTTCTTTACTTCTGCTTCAACAGTTGTATTATAAGGCGCATTTAATTTAAAATGAACATCTTTATTTTTTGGCCATGATGGAAATAAAAGAATACGTTTATCATCAACCTGCATCAGCATTTCCTGTAAACCAATCATAGCACTTCCACCCCAGTTATGATCGGGCGTCCAATCAAAACCCGGACCCCAAAAAGCTGGAAAGCGCCTTGGCGAATTTTTTAATTTTAATGAAGTTAATTTCCATGCATCATCCGTTAAGCCAAGTTGTGCAGCAAAAATATTATCCTGTTTCCAGCCAATATAATTTCTGAATTTTATAACACTCGTATCATACTTCCATGTGTTGATAGCTGTATCTAAACCAGGTTTTCCAACACCAAAAATTCCCCATGGAAATACAGGGTACAATTGCGGGCTTTCTTCATTATTAACTCTTTGCCACAACTGCGCCGGCGATATGGTTGTATGGCCATTAAAAGAGCGATAACTTATATCCGGAATCCTGTTTAAGAATGCTTCTAATGATTTTCTTTTTTCAGATGAAATATAATTACCCGGTAACGCTAATAATCTTTTGGTAACAGTTTGCAAAGCTGCGATGGTGGAAGTTGAATTATATGCCATCTTAAAAGTTTCTGCACCGGAGCCGGGAAACAAAACAAGCTTACCATTTTCATCAAGTGTTTTAATGCCGCGTTTTGCAGCGAGGTATTGATAATGTTCATCAAAAAAATCCAAACAACTTTCTATAAAAGGAACATACTTGGTTATGTCAGCATCCATATATTTTTGTTCTTCCAGCATCATCAAACAAAACTCAAGATCAGTATCCCACAAATATTCAAGCCACGCATTATACTCAACACCTTTATCAAAATTTGCTGGCCTTTCAGTTCCATATTCAGCATAATCTGGCAAGCCATAATTTTCCATTTGCTCTGTAAAGCAAGCCCCGCCATGGTTCCAGTAAACTTTTGACCTTAATTCTGCGTTGTGTTGAATGCGTAAATAAAAATCAAACTGCGCTTGTATGGCATCTGTGTCGCCGCTTTTTATCATAGGAAAATAAACCAGCCTTTGATTTTGTGCAGTGTGCAAACCGCCGCCCCAATTTCTAAAATCAGGTGTAAGCTTCGCTGATGAATCGGTAAACAAGGGATCAACTGTAAATAACCCGCCATTAAATTTTGTGGGCCAAATTCCTTTAGCATTACAACCCAGCATGTACCGAAATAATTGATAGTTGCGGCCAACCTGCCAATCAACAGAACTGGTATCATTGTTTATAAAAATAAAACTGCGGTTCCAGAATTGATGCCACCATTGTTGTGTTTTATTGAATGCAGCCGCATCATTATTTATGTTTGATTTTCGCAAAGAATCAACCGAATTTTTCCAGGTTGCTACATCATTTGTTTGTTGTGTATTGAAATAAATTTGTAACGATTGATTTGTTGCCGCAGTTTTACTTTTCAGTTTCCAGGCTTTAAAATCTGTGTTGACAAAAATGCCTTTATACGTTCCGTCTGCTACAAAATTTTTACCGCTAAAGCTTCCTCCAAAACAAAGATCTTTCAACGGATTATATAGTGAATCTTTTACACTATCTAAACCTTGCTCAGAAACTGTTGCATCAAAAATATTGGGTGAAATATTATGGTGATAAAACCAAACAGTATTATCAACAAAAGCAATACTGTCTTTTCTGCCAACTGTATTTTCATGCGCTGCCCATTTCCATGAGTTAGCAAAATTTTCACGCGGTTGTAATATTCTATCCTGGTAACGCCAGCTTTCATACGCTGCTGTCACCATCATTTTTTTATTGCTGTTTATATCAAGATGAACAACCGGCGCAAACACATCAACCCAAATTTTTACAGTTGCATGTACACCATTTTTTTCTCCGTTTACAGTTATGTATCCGTCCTGCAAATGCAACTGCTGTTTAAAATTTTTATCATCAAAAACAGAAGGCGTAAGTGTTACATGCAAACGGCCTTCTTTTAATAATGCATTGTTCTCATCAAAGCTTCCGCTACGCGCCATATATACATACAGATCGCCGTTTTCAACCCACACATTTAAACCAATATCGCCGCCGCCGCAAGGCATAGATTCAGAAGCGTTTTTACTTTGCGTTTTCCATACAACATTGTATTGATTTATTGTATTTGTTTGTGCGTTTGTTGTTATAGAAACAAACAATAAAAAAACTAAAGCGGTAAAAATTTTATTTAGCATAATGGGTTTGCAATTTATGCTGTTGTTTTAACTATTTCACCTGGGTGGTTTATATATGTTGATTGCAGGCTTGCGCAATAAAGACAGAAGAGTGCGCAGCAAGTTGCGAAAGAAGCCAAATTAAAAACCGGTATTACAAAAAGTAAGCATACACATGTTTGCGCCATAATTATGCAATAAATTTAATGGAAAGCGGTTTAGAAATTCATCCAAAACACTTATTCGATTTTTAGTAAAAGATGATTGTAAATTTTTTTTGTACAAAAAGGAACATATATCAGGTATATACATGGTATATGCGAAGTATATACAAAAAGACAGGAAATATTTTGTGTTTTATGCTGATAGATTCTGCAGTTTGTTGCAACTAACAGAAAATTATTTTTCATCTATATAAAAAATATTTGAATGATACGTAACTTTAATAATTAACCTTTATTAAAGTGTCTTTAATCACCTATTCCATAATCGCCCATCGTAACAATAATTGCATATTAGTAAAATTTGATAATAATGCTGAATGGAATAAACGTATGCGTTATGTTGCTGGTGCAAAATGGAGTAAAACATTACATGGCTGGACTGTACCTGATACAGTAGAAAATAGAGAAAAATGTGGCGTTACTGAAACTGAAATTACTTTGGTAAAACCTGTTGTAAACGGTGAAATTTCCAAAACATTATTAAGTTTTATAAGCGAGAATAATAAAGTGCAGCTAAAAAAATTTTTGCATCATCTTACGTTGAAAGCATATAGCCAGTCTACGATACGCACTTATAAGAATGAGTTTGCACAACTGCTTCAAAAATTAGGTAAGTGCAAAGTGCAGGAGCTTAAACCGGAAGACCTGCAACGATATTTATTGCAATGCATACATAACGGACTGAAAGAAAATTCAGTACACAGCAGAATGAATGCATTGAAGTTTTATTATGAACAGGTGTTGCATAAAGAGAAAATGTTTTTTGAAATACCCAGGCCAAAAAAACCACTGATATTACCTAAAGTGTTAGGAGAAGATGAATTAGGAAGATTGTTTAATGCACTACAAAACAGAAAACACAAAGCCGTTCTTTTTACTGCGTATAGTGCGGGATTAAGGGTGAGTGAAGTAGCTGCCTTAAAAATAAGGCATATAGACAGCGACCGGATGCAAATATTTATTGAAAAGGCAAAAGGAAAGAAAGACAGGTATGTATCGCTTAGCCCTGTTTTGCTGGACATACTAAGAGCATACATCAAACAATATAAACCGAGACCAGCAGAGTACTTATTCGAATCAGAACAAACAAAAGAGGCCTATCCCACCCGAACTTTACAGAGAATATTTCAGCTTGCAAAAGAAAAAGCAGGTATAAAAAAAGATGTTGGGGTTCACAGCCTTCGCCACAGCTTTGCAACTCATTTATTAGAAAAAGGAACTGATATAAAGTACATCAAAGAATTGTTAGGGCACTTTAATATAAAAACAACTGAAAGATATTTGCATGTAAGTAAAAAGCAGTTAGTGAATATTGCCAGCCCTTTAGATGATTTAGTTAAAAATGGAAACATTGAATGGTAACAATTGGAATGGCGAACCTGAAAACCTAAGTTTGTATTGGCGCAACAACAATTGAAAAAGGCGAAGACTAATTATTTGATAACCAATTTCAATTTTCTATAGTGAATGTAAAATGAGTGCCATAAATTTACGCGTTGCCTGCTATTTTAGCGCGGCACTCAACTATTAAATAAATAATGACCGAACAGCCAGGCAAACAGAACAAATCCATGACAGAAACTTCAAAGAATACAATACCAGTTCAAATTTTATGAAACTTAGGACTATAGATGTTACTATATTACTAGTCTTAGGACTTCTTTGTATAGCAAGAGCCACATGGGGACTTTTCAAAGACATTAACATTGATATATCTGACGCAAAATCTGTAACTGGACAAGTTTTTCAAGCAGACATTATTCAAATTAAGGAGACTACTTTCAAATTGAAAAAATATAAGACAGTTTTCGCATTAAGACTTGAAAACTCTAACCAAAACTTTGCTATTGACAGAGGCGTTGACTTTTGTAATTACTTGAAGACGCAAATAAAAATAGGCGACACAATAAAAATCCTTTACAGACTTAGTACAAGTGAACATAACACTTTTGTGTTCCAAATTGAAAAAAGTCAGAAAATT
>JBDUEO010000226.1:0-5805 GCA_040002335.1 Parafilimonas sp.
GCGTAACCGAACAGGTAATATGTAAACCTTTTTGTTTTGCTTTTTTAATATATTCTATTGATGTTTCTGTAGTAATGCCGGTGAAATGTAAAGCAGAATTTGTATAATCGGCTAATTCAATATCTCTTGCAATCATCAACTCTTCTACAATGGCAGGCACGCCGGGCAAACCCAGCCGCGTTGATGTAATACCTTCATTTATTAACCCGTTTGAATTGATACTTTTATCGTGTGGAAGTTGAATAATAACGCCATTAAAAGCTTTTACATATTGCAATGCCTTTAACAACAAGCCTGCATTTTGCACAGGCAAAAGCCCATCAGTAAATGCAACAGCACCGCTTTGTTGCATATCATACATTTCAGCCAGTTCTTTGCCTTCTCTTTTTTTAGAAATACAACCCAAAGGATGAATATGAATTTTTAAAGCTGATGATTTTTGCCTGATGTATTCAACCTGTGTTTTATTGTCAGCCACAGGGTTTGTATCCGGCAAAGTAAAAATTGTTGTGAACCCGCCGGCTGCCGCTGCTGCCGAACATGTTTCTAATGTTTCGCGAAATTCATAACCGGGATCACAGGCATGAGAAAAAATATCAACCCAACCCGGTGTAACAATTGTTTCGTTTGCGTTAAAAATTTGTGCAAAATCTTCTGAAATTGAATCGGCAATGCGACTAATAAAACCATCAACAATTAAAATATCTTTTTTATTTCCGCTGTGCGGAGAATTGGGATCTGCAATCGTAACCTGCTGCAGTATAATTTTCATGTATATCGGCAAAATTTGTCAAATATAAACTGAATTTTATAAAAAGCCTTTTACTTTTGTTTGATTGGTTAATCATATGTGTTTAACTGGTTTAAAAATTCGGGTGGTGGCGCAGTCCGGTAGCGTATTTGCATGGGGTGCAAGGGGTCGCTGGTTCGAATCCAGTCCACCCGACGTACATTTTTTAACTTTTACTTAAAGCCTGCAAAATCAACAAGTTGCGGGCTTTTTAATTTTTACACTGTACTACATTTTACTTAATCTCACATCATTTATCTCATAGGTTTTATGAGATAAATGATGTGAGTATTTTGAGCTGCTCGAAACGTATAATTAAAAGAGATATGCTGCGAAATGTTTTTTATGTTTTAATAAAAGGATTGGCTTCAGAAGAATCAAAAATAAAATTCAAATATTATAATGTTCCTAATTTCTACTTGTATGCAACAGATGTTTTTTTAGATTTTTGAGATTGATGAAAAATTATGGAATTGTTGATGATCCTGCAAAGCCAGATCTTGAGCAAGTGAATTAAAATGACCATTGGAAACCTTGTGAAAATAGCTGTTTATTTCGCTATTTTATCATTTCAAAAAATAGTTAGACTAAATGGCTTTTAGCTTTATAAAAAGTTCTGTAACCTTTTTTGAAAATCATACTCAATGGCAAACCAATCATACAAATTAAAATCAATACAGCTTTTATTGCGTTCGATAATTGAAAATGCATTTTTGGTGTGTTGCTCAATGGTACAATTATAAGCGTCATAATTATCCATATAAACACACCAATAATAGCAGCAGATAACAAAATATTAATATGCAACAATTTTACACTTGGATATAAAATAAAAAAAAATGTTGTGAACGCAAAAGCAATAATAAAATGAAACAATAGTCCAATACACATTATTATTGAATTATCCGTAAATGCTGTTTTGCCAAAAACGCCACTGGCAATAAACCTTAATACACCTTCCGGGCCTTTTCCTGTTTCTATATAATAATCTGCAAATGCAGCCAATATATCAAGACTGCCAACAAGTAATCCTGCAGTGATTATAGTTTTTATTGCTGAAGGTGAAGTATCTGTATTTATCAACATATTTTTTTGAAACGCAATGCATGAAAATAAATGCACATTAACTGAATCAGTAATTATTTCTTTTTATAAGATGCATTGCCACATAAACAGCTGCCTGTAAATTTCTAAATGCATTTATAATGTTGAAGCTGCAGTTTGTATGTATAAAACTGCAGTTTGGCGGTTAATCATATTTTAATTTTGTTTTAATGCAATTTTGTTATAATGAAGCGCATTCTCCTGCATACATTATTTTGGTTTTGCTATTTTCTGCAATTTGCTTTTACCAGTTATTTATGGGATAAAGGCACGAAAATAAGTTTGTCTTCGGTACAGCTTATTTATGTAAACATAATTGAAGGCATAATTTATCTTATTCCGCAAATGATATTTCCTTATTACATGATTT
The DNA here is from genome assembly GCA_040002335.1 of Parafilimonas sp. GTDB lineage: Bacteria > Bacteroidota > Bacteroidia > Chitinophagales > Chitinophagaceae > Parafilimonas. Next base: position 2,265 of record JBDUEO010000226.1, read on the forward strand.
ATTATGCAAATAATAATATTATAAAAAAGCGCCACAACATTATTTATAATTCTTTCGAAATTGCTGCAGTATTTTTTATTTGTATTGTTATAGACAGGGCGATAACCAATTACATTGTTTTGCCTTACTTGTATAAAACACCGAATGCCGCTGCGCCGTTGCTGGAAATTAAAAAGGTAATTGTTACTATTCTTTATTTGATTTTTGCTTATGGGCTTATGCTTGCTATAAAATCTGTACGCGATCAGCTTAAGGCAACAGTAAGAGAAAAAAATCTTATTAAAGAAAAGTTAGAAACAGAACTTAAATTTTTAAAAAATCAAACCAATCCACATTTTTTATTAAACACGTTAAACAATATTTATGCGCTGGCAAGAAAAAAATCTGATGATACCGCAGAAGTGGTAATGCGTTTATCAGAATTGCTGCGGTTTATGTTATATGAATCTAACGATAAACTTATTAAACTTACAGATGAAATTAAAGGCGTGGAAGGCTATCTTGAACTCGAAACTATTCGTTACAACGAAAGACTTAGTGTGAGTTTTGAAAAAGATATTGATGACAACAATTACCAGATAACTCCATTATTGCTGTTGCCATTTATTGAAAATGCTTTTAAGCATGGCATCAGCGAAACACGATTTGAATCCTTTATCAATATTACCATCATTGTAAAAAATCATATACTTAATTTTGAAGTACAGAACTCAAAAGATAACGGTGGCCAGTTAAAATCCTGTTCCAGTATTGGGCTGAACAATGTAAAAAGACAACTTGAACTTACCTACAGCGATTATAAAATGAATGTGCAAAATGATGATGATGTTTTCAAATTAAATCTTACAATAAATCTTAACAGTTATGTTGAAATATAATTGTATAATAGTTGAAGATGAACCGCTGGCTGCAGAAGTACTTACTGATTACATTCACCAGGTTCCGTTTTTGCAATTAAGTGATGTATGTACAGATGCCATTTTTGCAATGGAAAAACTGCAATCAGAAAAAATAGATTTGATGTTTCTTGACATACATCTTCCAAAATTAAAAGGCCTTGACTTTTTAGAAACTTTAAAAACTCCGCCGCATGTAATTGTTACATCTGCATATAAAGATTATGCATTACAAGGTTATGAATTAAACGTAATTGATTATTTATTAAAACCAATTCGCTTTAATCGGTTTTTAAAAGCTGTAAGCAAGCTTAATCAGCATACGCCGCAAACCGTAAATGCCCCAACAAATACTATAAATACTGAAAGAAGGTCTTTCTTTTTTAATGTTGGTAAAAAACGTGTAAAGATTTTTATAGATGAAATTTTGTACATAGAAAGCCTGCGCGAATATGTACGCATTACTACAAAAGATAAAAGCATTCTAACAAAATTTCAGTTGAATGAAATTGAAGACCTGCTTTCAAAAAATAATTTCCTGCGCATTCACCGTTCGTTTATAGCAGCTAAGGATAAGATAGCTGCTTTTACCGCAACAGATGTTGAAATCAACAATAAATCCATTCCTATTGGCAGAAGTTATAAAGAGCTAGTGCTCTCTGTTTTGCAAAATAATCAGTGAATAATTTAACCTGTTTTTCTATTATATATGCAACACTGGTTTTTACTTTAACGCAATCACTTCTTCTATTTTTATTTGTAATTACAACTACCGTTTTAATACTACTAATAACAACTTGCTTGTATCAAAAGCATTAAGTGCACCTGTTTTTACTGTTCAATAACTTATAAAGCGCTTTGGTTGAATACAACAAAAAGCTTTGCAGCGCATTACCATTTTCGCTTCTCTGATTTACTATAAAACAAATCCGCCATTCAATTTTTTTCATTTTAAAAGTAAAAAAATATGCGAAAATTCTATCTGTGCTTTTTAATGCTGATGCTTGTAAGTGTATATGCATCATCGCAAACAAAATCTGTTATGGGGCATATAACTGACGAGAACGGCCATGCTGTTTCCTTTGCTTCTGTAAAAATAAAAAATACAAAAACAGGTGCCGCCGCAGATGCTGCAGGATCGTTTGTAATTCGTGCAAACACCGGTGATGTATTATTAATAACTGCAACAGGTTTTAATAGTAAAGAAGTAACCGTTGGTGATGATAATATAATTTCAATTTCATTATCATCTGCTTCGCAGGAGTTAACGAATGTTGTTGTAACTACCGCGCTGGGCATTCAGAGGCAGGCAAAAGATTTAGGCTATGCAACCACTACTATCAGTAATAAAACATTAGTGCAAGGCAAGTCAGTAAATATACAACAAGCATTAAACGGAAAAATTTCAGGCCTGAATGTATCAACCGTAAACAGTGGCGTAATGGAAAATGCTAAGATTAATATCCGCGGCATCCGTTCGCTTACAGGAAATAACCAACCTATGCTGGTGGTTGATGGTGCGCCCACACCTTTAGGGTATTTATCTTCTATACCGCCGGATGATGTGCAAACATTAACTGTTTTAAAAAGTGCTGCATCGGCAGCAATATATGGCCCGGATGCGGTAAATGGTGTTATCATTATTAATACAAAACGAGGTGGCAAAACACCCACGGTTACCATAAGTTCTACTTTAGAAGCAACGAAAGTTTCTTTCTTTCCAAAGTTGCAAAAAGATTTTGGCGCTGGTGCCGGTGAAGTGGCTGACCCTTATGGCAATTATGGTTATGTGCCGTATGAAAACCAGCAATACGGGCCGCATTTTGATGGCACCATTAAACCTCTTGGCATACCGCTGCAGGATGGCTCCATTCAAATGGTGCCATATTCAAATGATCATTATAAAGACAAGATAAAATTCTGGAATACCGGTTTAACGCTGCAAAATTCAGCATCCATTACCGGGGAAGATTTTTATGTAAGTATGGAAGATGCTAAAATACAGGGTTTAGTTCCGGATGATGTTAACAGGCGTACCAGTTTACGGTTTAACGGCGGAAAAAAGTACGGGGCATTTTCAATTAACTATGGATTGAATTATATACTACAAAACTATGATGTTGTTAATGAAGCGGGTTTTGGAGCTACACAACCCGGCGCTTATGCCGGCGGCCTTTTCTTCCTGGTAATGCAAATACCAAGCAATGTGCCGTTGCTCAATTATAAAGATTGGCAAAATAGTAAGTTTGCCCAGTACTCAAATTATTATGATGAGTTTGCAGTTAATCCTTATTGGCTTATTGGTAATGTACGCTCAAGAGGAAGAGAAGATGACATTATTGGTAATTTGGAAGCAAGTTATAAATTCCTTCCCTGGTTAACTGCTACTGCGCGTTTAAGTTCAAACCTGGCTTTTCAAAATACTACCAACACCAATGCGCCTGTTGTTGTAACTGATTGGGCAATTAATATAGCTAAGCGTAATGGTACCCAATATTCAAATAGGCCAGGGCTTGTAGGCACAGATGAAAACTATGCAAGCCGCATTAACCTTGATTATTTTCTAAGTGGTGATGATAACATTACCAAAGACTTTTCATTAAAATATATTGCGGGCAGTTCAATAAGGCAAAACCGCGCAAAAG
>JBDUEO010000227.1:0-5793 GCA_040002335.1 Parafilimonas sp.
ACACCAAAAAATATCCGATTGTCGGATACACTTTCATTTTAAAATCACGGCTGCGAGCCATCATGCGCCACGTAAATAAAAACCCCATTCGCTCTGCACCATATTTTGTAATTACAGTTGCAATAGCTCTTACAAAGCTTTTTTTATTTGGTGCCGTTTTATGTGCTGCGGTTTTTACGGGCATTACGTCGCCGCCTGTGTTTGAAATAAGCAATAATTTCCTATTGAATGATGGCGCTAAAAACTTTATAACTATCCACAGGCTTATAAAAGGTAGTAGCAATGCACATGCAGCAGCGATGTATTCAAGCGCTGTTCCGTGTACATGATAAATAACACTCCATGCGGCAGCAAACCAGTAAGGCGGCAGCGCTATTAACCAGTTACTGTTGGAAAAATGAAAATCAAAATTCTCCATACTCCCAATCATCCTGGGCAGTACTTGAATGCTTCCATATAACACAACTGCAAACGCAATTTGTATATAACTGATGATGGATTTAAATTTTTCAGGCGTTGATATGCGCAGGATGAGTATGTATACCGCATTCACTAAAAAAATAGAAAATAATACTGCAAGTATGCCTGATAAAAACAGAAGCAGGCCACCAATGATCCCAAAATAAATACCCATATAAATTATACCGGGCAATAGCATGGGCACCGCCAGTTTACAAATATGTATAAAAATATGCAGCAGCCTTGAAAGCAGTAAGGTGCGGTCGTTAACCGGTTTTGGAAGAATAATATAATTATCTCTTACATCAATTAATACAGAGGTAAAATCTGTAATAAGTGTTGAGGTAAACATGAATATAAGATAGAGGAAATAAAAAGTAAGCTGCGCTGTTACGGTAGTATTAAGGGCAAAGCTAAACAGGAATGCACATCCGATTATTGCACTGATGAACATGGTGGTTAACGTAGCATTGCTTACTTCTTTTTTTATTTTTTGCCTGCGCCTGTTTTGTGTTAAAGAAGCTGGCCTGCGGTCATCCATTAAAAGTTTTGCAGTAAGAATGCTTTGCAATTGTGCGGTATTTATGCCGCTGCTGCTATATAATTTTTTTGGAAGCAGCATTAGTTTTAATAAAGCCTGGTTAATAAAATTCATACAGTAAACATATTTATTCATCAAATGCACGCAGCAAATCATCAGCGGTATTTGCACCAATATTATTACCGGTAAGTTGTGCAAATATTTGTTCAAGGCTGTTGTTGCCTTCCTGTTGCTGCAGTTGCTTAAAGCTGCCATCTGCCACTACAACACCTTCATTAATTAATATAATACGGTCGCTTACTTTTTCAACAATATCCATCATGTGGCTGCAATAAAAAATAGTTTTGCCTTCTTTTGCCAGTTTGCTGATGAGGTCTTTAATAACGATAACACTGTTGGCATCAAGGCCGCTTAATGGCTCATCCAAAATTATAATATCAGGATTATGCAGCAGCCCGCTTGCAATCAGCACTTTTTGTTTCATGCCTTTACTAAATGTTTCCATGCGCTGGTTTACATTTGGCTGCAATCCAAATGCCGCCATCATTCTTTCAATACGATGCATGCAAACGGTTTCATTTAAATTGTACAAACTGCCCATTAATTGTAAAAACTCAACCGGCGTAAGCACATCATACAACTCTGCTGATTCCGGCACATAACCAATCATGGCTTTTACAGCAAGCGCATCTGTTTTAAGGTCAAGTCCTTTTACTTTTACATCACCTTCATAATCGCTTAGCAACCCGCATAAAATTTTTACAGTAGTGCTTTTGCCGGCGCCATTCGGGCCAATATACCCTAAAACCTGGCCTGCATTAACTTCAAGGTTAATGCCTTTTAATACTTGTTTAGCGCCATAGCTTTTTTCAAGGTGCTTAATACTTATCACTGGTTGCATAATAATAAATAATCAATTATTAGATCTGAAATGTTGATGAATGACTGCTGTTTTTTAATAAAAAATGTGTAGTGTTATTTGCCATGATGTATGTATGCAATGTTCAATTATTTTGTTTTAAATAATCAGCAAAATTACACAGTAAATAATAACAGGCTTTGAAACGTTAACGATGCATAAAAAACAATAATTACATTCACCCATTAAATATGCAACATGAAATCACGGCGCGAATTTATTAAGACAGGCAGCATTCTTGGCGCTGCAACATTCCTTTCAGGCAAACAACTATTTTCTCAATCAATAAACGATTTTGAAAGCAAACGCCCGCCGCTTGCCGACAGAAAATTTACCAGCGAAGCCGTTGAAGCTGCCATCAAACAAATAAAAGCAACATTGCCCAACAAAGAGCTTGCGTGGATGTTTGAAAACTGTTTTCCCAACACGCTCGACACTACTGTTTTTTATGAAGAAAATAATGGTGTTCCTGACACGTATGTTATAACCGGCGATATTGATGCTATGTGGCTGCGCGATAGTTCAGCACAAGTTTGGCCTTATGTTGCATTGGCTTCAAAAGATGCGCATTTAAAACAATTAATTGCCGGTGTTATTAATCGCCAGGTGAAATGTATTTTAAGAGATCCGTATGCGAATGCATTTTATAAAGATGCAAATAAGATCAGCGAATGGAAGGATGATATTACGGATATGAAGCCGGGTATTCATGAAAGGAAATGGGAAGTTGATTCACTTTGTTTCCCTTTAAGATTGGCTTATGGATATTGGAAAGCCACCGGCGACACAACACCTTTTACTACCGACTGGAAACAATCTGTACGCTTAACCGTACAGACTTTTACAGAACAACAACGCAAACATGGTCTCGGACCTTACACATTTCAACGCACCACTTCGTGGGCAACAGACGGCGTTCCTTTAAGTGGTTATGGTTATCCAACAAAACCCGTTGGGCTTGTATGTTCTATGTTTCGTGCAAGTGATGATGCAACGATTTTTCCATTTCATATTCCTGATAATTTTTTCGCTGTTGTATCATTAAAACATGCTGCTGAAATTGTAAACGTTGTTTATAAAGATGCTGAACTTGCAAATGCATGCAATGATCTTGCAACAGAAATTGCAACTGCTTTAAAACAATATGCAATTGTTGAACATGCACAATTTGGGAAAGTATATGCGTATGAAATAAATGGTTTCGGCAGTTTTAATTTAATGGATGATGCAGGCACGCCAAGTTTATTATCGTTGCCTTATTTGAATGCGGTTGATGCAACAGATGAAGTTTATAAGCGTACAAGAAAATTTGTTTTGTCATCAGAAAATCCATTTTTCTTTAAAGGAAATTATGCACAAGGAGAAGGTAGTCCGCATGCAGGTATGGATATGATTTGGCCTTTAGGTATTATAAACCGCGCCTTAACAACAAACGATGATAAAGAAATAACGGATGCGCTTAAAATGTTGCTGACAACACATGCAGGCACGGGTTTTATGCATGAAAGTTTTAATAAAAATGATCCTTCAAAATTTACGCGTAAATGGTTTGCATGGGCCAATACTTTATTTGGCGAATTGATTTTGCATTTGCAACAAAACAAACCTGCATTACTGAAAGCGATATAAAAGAATAACCATTAATAAAAGTCTTGAGACTTTGCGCATATAACTGCGAAGTCCGGAGACTTCGCAGAGCAGTTAACTACCTCTTTTCAAAATCACCATATTTTTTATTAAGCCATATACATCGCAATACGTTGGTATAATTATGGGTTGATATTGTTTAATAAAAGTCTTGAGACTTCGCAGAGCAGAACATAATAGCTTGATATTGTTAATTAAAGTTTAGCAACTTTACAGAACATGAAACTTAATATAGCAATCATGCAAACCGTAATTTTGCAATATGGATGAAGCAAAACATAAACCTGTTTTTAATCGTCGCATTTTTTGGGATGTAAATTTTGATGCACTCGATTATGATAAACGTTCGAGGTTTATAATTGAACGTGTTTTTGAACGCGGCGATGTTGAAGATATACGGCAATGCAGAAGATATTATGGTGATGAGAAAATAAATGAAATTTTAACCACTGCTAAGTGGTTGTCAAAAGAAACTGTGTATCTCGCAAGTGCAATTCTTGATAATGATTTATCTGATTACAAATGTTACAATTCAGCGCAATTGAACCCGCAACTTTGGCATTATTAAAAGCGTTAATGAAGGTGCCCGAATTGGAGAATTTCAGTTTAGTAGGTGGCACTGCATTGGCGCTAAGATATGGTCACAGAAAATCAATTGATCTTGATTTATTTTCATCTGAAGATTTCAACAATGAAAATATTGCAGCAATTATTGAGAGCAATTTTCCAACATTTACTTATCAAAGATTAAATAATCCAATAGGTATTTTTGGATTTATAAATAATATAAAAGTTGATTTTGTAAAACATCATTATTACCCGGTGATAGAAAAAATTAGTGAAACAGAAGGTTTAAGAATTATAAGTGATAAAGATATTATTGCAATGAAGATTAATGCTATTTTAAGACGTGCAGTAAAAAAAGATTTTTGGGATTTAGCTGAATTACTGCAACATTATTCTTTGAGAGAATGCATTGATTTTTATAACACAAAATTTAAAAATCAATTTCTTCTTGTTTCAATTCCAAAAGCCATCACTTATTTTGATGATGCAGAAGAAAGCGAAGATCCAGTAAGCCTGAAAAATCAAACATGGAATTCTGTTAAAAAAATCATTCAAAAAAGTGTGCGGGAATATTTAGAATAAGTCAAGGTAAAAATTTAAATGCGGCTAAAACTTTTGACTTTTTAATTTTTTAATTAATACAACATGAAGCGAATATTTTTTTTAGTAATTACATTATTATCCTTTCAAAATTATCTCAATGCGCAGGATGTATACATGCCACGCAATATTAAAAAAGCATATCAAAATGGCACGCGTTCTTTAACCGGCGCCCCTGGCGCAAACTATTGGCAAAACCAGGGCGTGTATGATATTGAAGAAACAATTCATCCCGATACAAAATCTATTTCAGGCACAGAAAAAATTGTGTATTCAAACAATAGCACTGATATTTTAAAAATGCTTGCGATTCGTTTTGTAAATAATATTCATAAACCACAAGCACCGCGTTCTGGTTTTTACAGTACAGATTTTCTTGATTCCGGTTTGCATATTTCATCTTTCAAAATTGATGGTGTTGCGTATGATATAAATAGTGATGGATGGAGCACTGTAAATCCTGTAAAATTAAAATCTGTTATGTTGCCGCATTCATCTGCAACGCTTGAAATTGAATGGGATTATCCTTTGTCAAAACAAAGCGGGAGAGAAGGCCAGATTGATTCAACATCTTTTTATTGCGCGTATTCTTACCCGCGTGTTTCTGTGTATGATGATTATAACGGATGGGATATGCTTCCGCATTCTGACCGCCAGGAATTTTATAATGATTTCAACGATTATACAATATCTGTTTCAGCGCCGAAGAATTTTGTAGTGTGGGCAACAGGCGATCTTTTAAATCCTGATGATGTGTTGCAACCCGCAGCAGCAAAGCGTTTGAAAGATTCTTATACTTCAGACAGTGTAATACATATTGCTACTTTAGATGATATGCAACAACATAACATCACGCAACAAAATGATTGGAACACATGGAAGTTTAAAGCTGATCATATTACGGATGTTTGCTACGCAGTAAGCAATCATTATGTATGGGATGCAGGCAGTGAAATAGTTGATGCAAAAACAAATCGCCGTGCAAGCATGCAGGCTGCTTATGATGATAGTTCAGAAGATTTTCATCATGCAGTTGAGTTTGGTAAGAATGCATTAAAAT
>JBDUEO010000228.1:0-5785 GCA_040002335.1 Parafilimonas sp.
ACAGGCCCAAAAATTTCTTCATCAAATGCAGGCATTCCTTCATGCACATTCGTTAATAATGTTGGCTGATAATTACAGCCATCAGCTTTTCCACCTAAAATAATTTTTGCACCTTGTGCAACAGATTGTTCAACTTGTTTATGCAATTTTTCAGCAAGGTCTAATCTTGCAAGCGGGCCAGTTGCAACAGATGCATCAAAAGGATTTCCTTGTTTTAATTTTTTAATTTCTGCTTTTACAGCTTCAGTAAAATCATTCAAAATTTCTTTTACAACTATAAAACGTTTTGCTGCAATACAACTTTGTCCGGCATTTTGCATCCGCGCTTTTACAGCAACTTCAGCAGCTTTTTTAATATCAGCATCAGCTAAAACAATAAATGAATCAGATCCGCCTAATTCCAATACGGATTTTTTTATTTGCGCCGATGCAATAGCCGCAACACTGCTTCCGGCTTTTTCACTTCCGGTTAAAGAAACTGCCTGCACAATATTTGATTGCAAGATTCTTTGCGTTACATCTGTATCAGCAATCAATGATTGAAACACGCCGGTTTCAGCACCTGCATCTTTAAAGAATTTTTCGATAGCTAAAGAACATCCGCAAACATTTGGCGCATGTTTTAGCAAAGCAACATTACCAGCCATTAATGTAGGCGCAGCAAAACGAAATACCTGCCATAAAGGAAAATTCCACGGCATAATTGCAAACACAGCGCCAATTGGATGAAAGGCAACAAAACTTTTTTTATATGTTGTTTTAATTATTTCATCCTGCAAAAACGCCTCTGCATTTTCTGCATAATAAGTACATCCCAATGCGCATTTTTCCACTTCAGCAATTGATTCTTTTAAAACTTTTCCCATTTCGTTGGTAATAAGATTTCCCAGCACTTCTTTTCGCTCAATTAAAAGTGTTGCAACATTTTTTAAAACAGTTGCACGTTCTGCAAAAGTTTTGCCGCTCCAAACCGGGAATATTTTTTCAGATGCAGATAATGCTTTATCAATGTCGGCACCGCTCATGATTGCATATTCTGCTATTACTGTTTGATCGAATGGAAATATAGATTTGAAAGATTTCATACTTGTAAGCAATTTGAAAGTGTAATACTGAAGCTCAATAATTGTACTAAAGATGCAGTGGTGCGACGCAACCGTGATGAATCAAGGCGTAAAAGCCGGTCACCAAAAAAGTAAAAAAGCTACAAATTCCGTAAGCCGGATTTTGTTCTATGCTATCATTTATCTATGCTGCCTACCCTGAAGCAGAGCGGGCAACTCTGTAGCTTCTATACGTGGCATTGCAGCGCCCAAGGTTTACCCAATTGTATGTTGCCATAACAAAGCGTGAGCTCTTACCTCACATTTTCACCCTTACCTCGCGGCGGTTATTTTCTGTGGCACTTTCTCTTTTCAAAAAAAATGAAAGCCTTGTTTAACACAAGGTGGGCTGCCCTTCGCTGTCCGGACTTTCCTCACCAAAAAATTGGCGCGATAGCTCGAATTTGTAGCCGTGCAAACTTACAAAGGAAATTTTGGGTTACCGGCTTTTGTATTGCATGGCATCACGGTGTAGCCTGTCTTCGGACTTGATCCGGAGATCGCATCACTTGAGCTGCAGAAAAAAATTGAGCTTTAGTTTTATTGTTCAGGCCTTAAATAAAAAAGCCACGCTTATTGCGTAGCTTAAGTTGCCCGACCTTCACCCACGTTGATGTTCTTTACCAACGTGGGTGGGAAAATTTTATTTGCCGGTGAAGAACACCTGCAAAAGCGTAAATTTTTTACCAACAATTTATTTTATTCTTTCACAAATTTCTTTGTCACCACATCGTTATTTATTTCAATCTTTAATAAATAATTGCCGGGTTTAAGTGCAGCAATATTTAGGTTGTAAGATGTTGCGCTGTTAGCTGGTAGTTGTTGGCTGATAGTTATATTACCTGTAAAATCAACAACCGTAAGTTTTGTTTTAGTAAATGATGATAATCCTTCAATATGCAAATTATTTTTTGCCGGATTGGGGGAAATTTTTACAGCATCTTCATTTGCACTTACTGCAATTACATTTGAATAATTTAAAGCGCCATTTGTACTTGTTGTTTGCAACCTGTAATAATTATTGCCACTTAATGGTGATGGATCATTATAAGTGTTTGAAGAATTGCCTGCATTTATTCTTGCGACAGAACTAAAATGAATACCATCATAACTGCGTTGTACCACATAGCTGCTTGCATTATTATTATAATCCCATGTAAAACCATTCTGGTGTTGCAACCATCTTTTTATTTTGGTGATGATGATTTGTTTTTTGCTTGCATCATCGTTATTGTAACGGGCAATTGCAATAGATATATCTGATGGTTTTGATACGATTTTAGCATTAGCTGCGCCACCTAATACTATTTTTCCGTCTTTTGCAAGAAAGACTGAATAGCCAACATTTACGCTATCGAATGTGGTTGTTTGAAATCCATTGTTGCCAAACGCGGAATCAGGCATTCCATTGGTTGTATATCGCCCCACCAAAAAACCGCCAATATCAGCATTTACACTCCCAGAACCACCTATAACTATTTTGCCATCTTGTTGCAGAACCAATGACCTAACCCTTGATGTGCCAAGATTTATATTGTTTAAGCCGGAGTTACCAAAATTTTTATCTAATGATCCATCAGGCAGGCAGCGTAATATTATAGAATTTGCTGTGTCGTTGTAATAAGAATTGGAACTTCCTACTGCAACTATTTTTCCATCCGTTTGTAATACTAAATCGCTTATAGCATCAGTACCGGTACCAAAATCATATAGTATTTTACCGCTGCTTCCAAAGCTTTCGTCAAGGTTGCCATCTGTATTATAACGCCCAAAAAAAAGTAATTGGTTGGCTTGTCCACCTATTACAATCTTTCCATCTGGCTGAACTGCTATTGTATTACCTACGCAAGTTCCTGAACCAAAAAAGTTTTCTACAACCCCGTTTGTTCCAAATGTTATATCTGGCATTCCGTTCTCCAAAAAACGCATGATAAGTGCCATTCCCTTATGAGCGCCTGTAATTAGTATTTTGCCGTCCTGCTGCAATCCAATTGCTGTTGCTCTGTCACCCAAACTGCTTAGCACTTTACCATTTTGTCCAAAACTTAGGTCGGGAGTTCCATCCGCATTAAATCGAGCAATACTCACATTATATGGCTCAAACATTTCAGCATAATAACCTGCAACCAATATTTTATCATCTGGCTGTATTGCCATTGTATAAGCTTCTCCCATACCATCTATAGATGCTATCCCTTTTATTCCAAAGCTTGAATCAATAAAACCTTCAGCAGAATATTTCATTGCAAAAAAACTCATCTCAATAGTACTTCCAGTTGCTATAATAGAGCCATCACTTTGTAGGCTTACTGCTGTACATTGTAACGGATACAAATCTGACGATGTTAATACTTTTCCATCAACACCAAAACTTTTATCTAATGTTCCGGCTTTATTAATTTGTTGAGCTTGCAGCATTAAAAAAAAGAAAACACTGCATATTGTAAAATATAATTTCATAAAAAATAATTTTCTATTTTAAGATTATTAATTAAGGGCAAACTGTTGTTGTATTACCCAAACATTTCAACCTGTTATTTTCGCATTCTACAAATTTAGTAGTTGATATATGGGAAATATCACCACCTAATATTGTTTGAAAAAATGTTGCGGCACGTGTTGCTATATACTCGTATGTAGTTGCTTCATTTGTATTTGCAGCAACCCCAAAGTTGCTGAAATAACCCATACAAACATCGCACTGTTTTGTAAATCCTGCCATGGGATTTGCTGTACACCCGACACAATCATCATCCAAACCATGATACATTTGACGGTCTAAATAAAATTCTGTTAGTACCGGCATATTGTTACCACCGGGAGTATGAAGCATTTTGTATATGTCTTGCGAACCAATGGAATATGCATTCGGAACAGGATCGCCGTTAATATCAGTTAAGGCGGTAACAGAATAACCGCTTGATTGCGGTACACATCTGATTTCATTATTTTTTTGAAGAGAAGAATTTGCATCATAAGGAGAAAAATAAACGCCCTGATGTGTGTACCAAAACACGGGATCAAGTTTGCCACAAAAGGAAATGATAGGAGGAAGCAAAAAGCCCTGGCCTTTGTAAAAATCATACGGTTGAGATAAATTAGCTGTAGGTATAAATAATGAACCCCAGCAATTTAAAATACCTGCAACATGGGTGTGAAAATCAAAAGACAGATCAGCACGGTTTGCATAATATACATTTGGCGGATCAAGCGAGGCTAAATTTGGAGTGGTTCCGGAAAAAGCTGTTCTAACACCGGGGCATACCGCATCAAACCTGTTTTGGCCTGGCGTACCATCACCAAAATAGCAGGCTGCCAGTGCAATTAAACTGCCGGCACTTACGCCACCAACAAAAATCTGGTCGGTATTTATTTTATATGGATGACTACCGATAGGATTAAATGTTCCATCTGAATTCATTTTTATAATACTGCGGATTGCTCCTCTTGCATCTTGTACTGCCCGATAAATTGCAAGTATTTGCTGCGCGGCTACGAAAGTTAAGTCTCTATTATCTTCATTAATATTATTCACAAGACGGTTATCGGTAATTACACCAACTCTATAATTTACATTAAACACAACGTATCCTCTTGAAGCTAAATCTCCACCTAAAGCAACAATTCCGCCGTCGTTATAATCACCGCATTCATTGTAGGCACCTCCATGAAAGAGAATGATTGCCGGCAAAGGGCAATTTGCATAATCATTATTGGTTGGATAATATACATGAATCTTTAGTACGCATTCATTAGGGTCACATGCATCATATTGGTCAGTATGGCCTTTTTTATCACAATAGTTCTGTTTATAATGAACATCAAAATAAGGAACGTTTGTACTACTGCAATCTCCTGAACTCGGAGGCTTATAATAAGTAAGGTCAGTTGGATCCTGTGCCCATGAAGTTATAGTGTGGCTGAGATCTGCACCGCAAAAATTACCGCAGGTGCTTAGTTGTTGTGCATTTACCCCCCCCAAATAATTTGCAATAATAAAAGCGCAGAAATTTGTTTCATGAAAAGTGTCTTAAAGTTAGGAAATATTGTAACACTGTAAACGTAAAAATTTTGATTGCGAATAACTAATTTTTTGTTTGCTGCTTTAAAGTGAATTTTGCAAACTTTTTGCTGCCTTTATTTGTGATCTTCGCCAACAAGTTTCCGAAGACCGCATTAACTTTCATTATGTGCAAGAAAACCCCATTGTTTGTTTTCATAAAAATAAAATGATGCGGATGAGTATATACAGGCAATATACAATTTCTGCAAGAAAAGGATTGCTATGTACGCAAGTAAGGGTTTGTGTAAAAATTTGGAGAATAATTTAAAAAGGCATCAACCAGAACAGTATGTTTAATAATAACAAAATGAATATTTGACAGTGAAGAACATCAAAGGCGGGGAAATTTTATTTGCCCGCGAAAAACATCTGCAAAGGCGCAGGTTTAGGCATCAGAACATCAGATTTCATCACAAGGAGACCAAAGCCTGACATCAAACACTGAAATTGAACAGCAGAACATAAAACTTTATCTTTTACGCACCAAAATTGAATACTTAAACATCAACGTTCATTATCAGAGCATCAAACCATACAATAACAGCCACAAAAAAGCCACGCTTGTTGCGCGGCTTATGTTGCCCGACCTGGATTCGAACCAAGACTCTCAGAATCAAAA
>JBDUEO010000229.1:0-5770 GCA_040002335.1 Parafilimonas sp.
TTTTAATAAATTTAAAAGTATTTACAGAAATTCAATTTCAAATCAAACACATTAGTTATTCAAATTTAATTTTAAAAAAAATGACAACAAAAGAAATTGCTGAACGGTTAGTTACTATGTGCCGCAATGGCAAAATAGAAGAAGCAAAAGAAAAATTATTTGCGCAGGATATAATAAGTATTGAACCTTTTGAAGGTATTTTACCAAAAGAAGTAAAAGGTATGGATGCAATAAAAAAGAAAGCAGAATTATTTATTTCGCTGGTTGAAAATTTTTATGATAATAAGATTTCCGATCCAATTATTGCAGGCGATTATTTTTCAATTTCGTGGGAAACAGATTTGCAAATGAAAGGCGAAGCACGCAAAACAAACAACGAATTATGTTTGTATAAAACAAAAGAAGGCAAGATAATTTCTGAGCAATTTTTCTATTAAGAAACTAAATTTATCTGTTAAGCGCTGGTGTATAAATAGTAACCGGTTTACAACTATTGAAGAGCTAATCTTGTTAATGATGACCTATTTTTCTTTTAGTTCATCTTCGTCAGTTGATTCGCCGGGTTTATTTTTTTCACTGTTAAATTCGCTAATGCCCTTGCCAATTCCTTTCATCATATCGGGAATTCTTTTAGCACCAAAAAGTACAAGCAGTACAACAGCGATCAACAATATTTCCTGAATTCCCATATAATGTTTTTATGAATTAAAAAATGATCAGACAATGAATTTACGCAAATATAACCAACATAGTTTCTTATAAATAACGGCAGAGTATAATGTGGTGATTTTAACCAATCAGCCGGTTAATTTAGGTTTTATCTGAATAGGATAGATAAAGGTTTGAATTTTAGTGCTACTTCGCCACTTTTATTTGTAAACCATATTAATTGATATTATTTTTACTATTAAACACCGCTTAAAACAATTACTGCCAAAAGGCATCGTCCCGTGAACGCAACTAAAAATTTCTGTTATGAAAAAATGTTCAGGGATTTTTGTTCTTTTAATCGCCTTACACCTGGCTGGCTTTAGCCGTAACATCAACCCGGTTCAAAATGGTGTGCTTAATATTACCCGTCATAATTGGCAAAAAGATGGAATTGTAAATGTCTCAGGCAACTGGGAATTTTATTGGGATAAATTATATTTTCCTGATTCTTTTAAAGATACTTCATTACTTAAAAATCGCCGCTTTGCATCCGTTCCGGATTTCTGGAATAAATACATCACCACCAAAGAATTTAGCCATCATGGCTTTGGTTATGCAACTTATCATGTAAAAATTTTGTGCCCGCCATTATCTGAAAAATTAGCATTAAAACTATTTACCGTTCAGGGCGCTTACAAAATTTTTGTAAATGGAAAGCTAATAAGTCAAATGGGAAATCCTGGTACAACAGAAGCAGGAAATATTGCTGATTTAAAACCTTCAATAGTAAACGTACAACCTGAAAACAATGTGCTTGATATTGTAATACAGGTGTCAAATTTTGAAAACCGTGTTGGCGGCATTTGGGATAACATAGAAATTGGAACGCGAAGCCAGATTGACGCAAAAACAATTAAAAACCTGGCTATTGCTTTTATTGTAGCAGGAACATTTTTGCTTGCATTTATTTACAATTTAATACAGTTTATACATTTCAGAAACCGGTATGCACTGTTATTTTTTTCTATGCTTTGCCTTATCATTTTTGTGCGTATGCTGGTAACAGATGAAATACCATTGAATTATTTATTTAATTGTAACTGGGAATTTATAAGGCGTATGGAATTTATAAGTTTTTATTTTTCAGTGCCTGTTATGTCGCTGTTTTCTTACTATCTTTTTCCTGAAGATTTTTCCAAAAAAGCTTTATATATTATTATACCTGCAACTTCTTTTTTTATACTTATCAGCATATTTGGATCTTATTATAACTACACATATTTTGTTCGCTATTACGAATTTATTATGATGGCTTCAGCCTTTTACGGCTTATATGTTTATATAAGAGCCGCAGTAAAAAACAGACCCGGCAGTTATTTGTTCCTTACAGGTTTTATACTATTTCTTGCAACCATTATAAACGATGTTTTATACGTAAACCTTATCATTAATACAGTTCCTTTATTTTATGCCGGGCTTGCAAGCTTTGTGCTTATTCTTTCTGTAATATTATCACGGCAATTCGTACAAACATTTTCAGATCTTGAGGTAGTGAATAAACAACTTGCAGAAGCAAATGCAAGCCTTAGTTTTATGAATACTGATATTCAGAAAAAGAATGCTGAACTTAAAAAGATCAATCACGAGCTTGATAGTTTTGTGCACCGCACATCGCACGATTTAAGAGCGCCGTTAAGTTCGGTTACAGGCATCACGCATTTAATGGAAAATGAAAAAAATATTTCTGTGCTTCGCGATTATACTTCATTGCAGCAAAAAACATTGCAACGCATGGATGACCTTATAAAAGATATTATTGATTTTTCAAAAAACAAAAGGCTGCAACTTACGCTTGACGAGATTAATTTTTCAGAAGTTGTATCTAATTGTGTTGAAGACCACCGCTATTTAAAAAATGCATCTGATGTGCATCTTGAAGTTGAAGTACACCAGCATGAAAAATTCATCTCAGATTTCAGGCGCGTTAGCACTGTAGTTAATAATCTTGTTTCTAATGCTATTAAATATGCTGATCTTTCAAAACCAAAACCATACATTATTATTAATATTATGGTTGCAGCCAACAACGCACATGTTGAAATAAGCGATAACGGAATAGGTATTGAAGAAGATAAACTCGGGAAAATTTTTACCATGTTTTACCGTGCTACTTCAAGTTCCACCGGCTCCGGTCTTGGGCTTTATCTTGTAAAAGAAACCGTTGAAAAATTAGGCGGCTATATTTCTATTGATTCAAAAAAAGGAGAAGGCACAACAATAAAAATAGATATTCCAGATAAGTGCTACGAATTGCCAAAATAGTTTCTTCATAAATAATTATAATAGCGCAAATGCAGAAGCAACCGAATGAATGTATAAATTATGAAAGCGTTGCTTATTTTGCATGGTATTCATCTTTTAAAACATCATGAAAAAAATATTATTTTTCTTTTTATTATTTCCGTTTCAAATATTCGCACAGCAAAAAATACAACCTGCAGATATTGAAAAAAAAATGCAATGGTTTGCAGATGCAAAGCTTGGCATATTTATACATTGGGGCATTTATTCTGTTAATGGCATAGATGAAAGCTGGAGCTTTCATAATAAATTAATAAGCTGGCCCGATTATATAAAACAACTAAATGGCTTTACTGCAAAAAATTATGATCCGCAGCAATGGGCAGACCTTATAAAAGAAAGTGGCGCACGATACAGTGTTATAACAACTAAGCATCATGACGGCGTTGCGTTGTGGGATACAAAACAAGATCATTACAGCGTTGTAAAAAATTCACCTGCAAAAAGAGATGTAATAAAACCCTTTTTTGATGCGCTTAGAAAAGACAGTATTAAATGCGGCGCTTATTTTTCATTGATAGATTGGAGCTATCCGGATTATCCCGGATTTCTAAAAGACAGCAATAGGTACAACATTGCAGATGATTATGAAAGATGGAACCGCTTTCGCAATTTTTACCAAAATCAAATAAAAGAAATATCAAAAAATTATAAACCCGATTTATGGTGGTTTGATGGTGATTGGGAACATAGTGCAGAAGAATGGGAAGCAGAAAAAGTGCGCCAGGTTCTTTTAAAAGATAACCCGAACACAATTATAAACGGAAGGTTGCAGGGTTATGGTGATTATGAAACACCTGAACAAAATTTTCCGGTAACAAGACCAAATTATAAATGGTGGGAATTGTGTATGACGACCAACGATAATTGGGGTTATCATCAAAACGATAGCAACTGGAAAACGCCTTATGAAGTAATTACCATTTTTGCTGATGTAATATCAAACGGTGGAAATTTATTGCTTGATATTGGCCCAAAAGCAGATGGCACTATGCAACCTGAGCAAGTACATATCTTAAAAGAATTAGGCAAGTGGAATACCAAACATGCAGAAGCAATATTTGGAACGCTGGGTGGTTTGCCGTTAGGACATTTTTATGGACCAACTACACTATCAAAAGATTCTTCAGATTTATATTTATTTCTTCCCGCAAAAACATCAGGTGATGTTGTTGTAAAAGGATTGATGAACAAGATTAAAAATATAAGCGTGGTTGGAAATTTTACAAATCTCACTTACAAAATAGTTGGTAAAATTTCGTGGAGCCCGATACCGGGTTTGGTATATATTTCAGTACCTGAAAATGTACAGGATGAATATGTAACCGTACTTAAATTAACATTAGACGGGCCTGTAAAATTATATAGCGGCCGTGGCGGATTGAAATAAATCGCTATAATAAAAATTTAAGTTATTCTACTTTATAATGTGTCTTTATTAGCAGTAATTGTTTTCAATTGTTTTATCCATTTATTACAAAACCAAAGTATAATAAATGAAATAATTGCAATGCCCGCATCAATACAAGACCACCAGAAAGGAATATCGCGCAAACGTTCGCCGCCCAAAGCCATAATGATACTTAATACTGAAACAATCAATCCCCATGTTATTATCCATTCATTTTTTATTGGGTCTTTTAAAGGGCCAATAAACACAATGGCAATTAATAAATGAGCAAATGCAAGCCAGTCAAAACCATAGCGCATAAACCCATAGTGTTTGGTAGTTTCACGTACGCCTTCATGTACATACGTCCACCAGTTGCGCAAAAATTCGGGAAGTATTTCAGGATTTGAAAGAAGTATTTTTAATTCTGTATGCAAGGGCACGGCTGAAATTCCATTTAACAGCAAACCAATTATAATAAGGATGATGGCTGTTTTAATTTTATTCCGAAGTTTACTTTCAGAAGTTATTGTTGCTGCCATAATAAATTATTTTATGGTATGAAGTTAATGAATGCTGCAAACAGGTAAATGTTTCGTTTTATATTCAGAATAATAAGAAAGTCTCATCACAAGCTTAAGCCATTATTCAATCAGAAATACTTTGTATTTATACTGCATTATTTTGTTTGAATAAAGCAAAAAAGAAATATATTTACATAAAAAAGTATAGGTGTTATAATGTTTAAAAAAATATTACAAAACAACCTATTGATGCAACTGCATTATTTCATGCTCAATAATTCAACATCAAAAATTAAAGTTGCGTTTGGAGGAATAGAACCGCCTGCGCCTCTTGCGCCATAACCTAAAGAAGATGGTATAAATAATTTCCATTTGCTGCCAACAGGCATCATTTGCAAAGCTTCTGTCCAACCCGGTATTACCTGGTGTACGCCAAAGGTTGCTGGCTGTCCGCGTTTATAAGAACTATCGAAAATTTTTCCATTAACCAAACTACCTTCATAATGTACAGTAACCATTGTTTTAACACCAGGTTTGTCGCCATCACCATTTTGTAAAATAAGATATTGCAAGCCTGATGGCAATGTTATAACGCCTTCTTTTGTTGCGTTATCCTGTAAAAATTTTTCCTGGTCTTCTGCTTTTGTTTCAAACATCGCTTTTAATTTATCCTGTAAACTCATAAAAAAAATTAATTGGCAAATGTAGTTGATTACAATTTGTATTAAACAGATGTTGGCGTTGTAGATAACACGATTGTTTTACGTAGTTAAACGTTGTAATAAGCAGATCAATGTTTTGCAATATGAGGTTTACTTTTCAATCACAATTAATATACACCGGC
>JBDUEO010000230.1:0-5768 GCA_040002335.1 Parafilimonas sp.
CAAACGGTTGCCGGGTTATTGGTACTGATGTTTCTTATGAAGGCATTGATGTATCTGCAAAAAATCTGCTGCTTATTGCAAATAATGCAAAAGAATTTGCTGAAAATGTTAATTATTGCATGGTTAAAGCATACAATCCTGAGGAAATAAAGAACGTGCTTGGGCAGTACATAAATAGATTTATTGATACAACAGAATGGATTCAAAATTGTATGGTTGATTAAAACATTTTTGTGAAAAATAATTTTTTTATCCAGCTGGTTTTTTTAGTGTTGATGGCAGGCTCATCATGCAAGGCACAACAGCTTGCGCTAACCACAGAAGGTAAAGCCAATTATACTATTGTTACAGCGGGCGATGTTAAAGAATTGGCAGCCGCAAAAATTTTACAGGATAATCTGCAAAAAATATCAGGAGCAAGTTTTAGCATCAGCCAGTCTGCTGAAAATAATTCTATACAAGTTTTAACTGCTGATGATGCAAAAAAAATTTCATCGCAACAATTAATTATTCCAGGTGAGGAAGGCATTGTGCTAAAAACTTTTAATAAAGATGTTTATATAATTGGCGGCACAGGCAACGGTGTAAATAACGCGGTGTATGAATTTCTTGAAAAATATCTTGGTTGCCGTTATTATACTTCAGATGCAGTTTTAATACCTCAAAACAAAAATCCTTTCATTCCATCTAACATAAATTATTCATATACGCCGGTAATTAAATATCGGTATGTTTATTCGTGGCCTGCTTTCCAGGGTGAATATGCTGGTTGGAATAAATTACAAAACACGCCAGGGCAAATAAAAACTCCGCCGGTTGGTTTATGGGTGCATTCCATGTTTACGCTGGTGCCCCCACAAAAATATTTTGCCACACATCCTGAATATTTTGCGTTGCGAAATGGAATACGTGTTAAAACACAATTAAACCTTACAAATCCTGATGTATTGAGTATTGCAAAGCAATCGCTGGATTCAATCATTAAAAAAAATCCTCAGGCTACAATTTTCTCAGTAAGTCAAATGGATAATAGCGATTATTGCGAATGCGACGATTGCAAAAGAAAAGCGCGGGAAACAGGCAGCCAAAGTGGTGTTATTCTCGATTTTGTAAACAAGCTTGCCGCCGATTTCCCTGACAAAATAATTTCAACGCTGGCGTATAATTACAGTCGTTCTGCACCAACAAATATTACACCCGCAAAAAATGTAAATATTATGTTTTGTGCAACAGGTGTTAACCGGGCTGTTCCATTTATTAATGATAAATCGCAGGGTTCTGTTTACAGCGATTTAAATGCATGGAGTAAGCTTACTAATAATATTTTTTTCTGGGATTATATTGTTGACTTCAGGCATCTTTATTTGCCATTTCCAACGTATCAAACACTACAACCTAATATACAATTTATAGCATCCAATAAAATAATATATACATTTCAAAACGGCTGGGGTTTCAGAGGCAGTGATATGACGGAATTAAAAACATATCTTATCTCGCAATTATTATGGAATCCTGATATTGATGTAAAAGCAACACGCGACGAATTTGTGAAGTTTTATTACGGAGAGGCCGCTCCTTATATTTTGCAATATCTTGATGCTTTAAATAGTTATGTTCAAACACATCAAATAAACCTTACTACCAGCGACGCTCCACTTGATCATATTAATGATTTTCTTTCGCCGGCTCAAATTAAATTGTACAGGCAATATTTTAATAGTGCTAAAAATGCAGTTGCACAAAATGCTGTGTATTTACAAAGAGTTCAGAATGCAGAACAATCTATTCGATATACAATTTTGGATGGAATGAAGAAATTAAATATTTCAGCAGATACAGTAAACTACGCAAATGTTTTAAGCGACTTTAAAAACGTTGCTGCAACGGCAAAGGTTGATAAAATTGAAGAAGGCAATGCCAGCCTTAATGATTTTGTTGCAGACCAGGAAGCCTATGAAAAAAATAACATTGTGAAAAATCTTGCTGCCGGTGCTTCATTAACGGTTACAAATCCCGCATCTTATTCAGTAAAAAATGCAGATAATCTTTTTGATAAATCTTTAGGCAATAAAACCATTGATGAAAAATGGGTGGCCTTTCAACAACAAAATATTGAGTTGGTAATTGATATGAAAAAGGCGGTTAATATAGATTCAATCAGTGCAAGGTTTATGCACAATCCGCAACTAAAAGTTAACCTTCCTGAATATATAAAATATGCCGTTTCAACTAACGGGAAAAGCTTTACTGATATTGGTGTTGCAAAAAATATTTGGGCCGGAATGGGAGTAAAAGAAGACATTAAAAATTTTGTATTAAAAACCTCTGGCAATACAACTGCACGATATATAAAAATGAATATAAAAATGGTAGGTTCTGCCAATATCGATTCTTCCCAGTCGATGCTGTGCGATGAAATAATAGTTCAATAATTTTTTAATGTCTGATCTTTCTATATCAGTTGTATTATATAAAAATCCAGTTGAGCAATTAACACAATTAATAAATTGCATTACAACAACCACAATCTCGTATCATGTTTATTTAGTTGATAATTCGCCTACAGACGCACTTAAAAAAGATTTGAATAAATTTATTGATGCAGGAAACATTGAATATATTTTCAACAATAAAAATGTTGGTTATGGTGCGGGCCATAACATTGCAATTCGAAAAGTAATTAATGAAAATAAATATCACCTGGTTTTAAATCCGGATATAACTTTTAGGAAAGGTGTTTTGGAAGCATTGTTTAACTACATGAATTTAAACGATGATGTTGGCCAGGTAATTCCAAAAGTTTTATTTCCGGATGGAACATTGCAATATGTTTGCAAATTAATTCCCACGCCACTTAACCTATTTTCAAGATTATTGCCAAAGCGATTTTTAAAAAAGTATAATGAAAAATTTGAGCTGAGGTTTTCAGGATATAATACAATAATGAACATTCCTTATTTATCCGGCAGCTTTATGTTTTTACGCTGCAGTGCATTAAAACAAGTCGGGTTATTTGATGAAAGATTTTTTATGTATCCTGAAGATATTGACCTTACAAGAAGAATGCATATAAAATACAAAACAATTTTTTATCCTTACGTTGAAGTATTTCATGAACATACAAAATCATCTTTTAAAAGCATTCGTATGTTTACTATTCACATGCAAAATATGATCAGGTATTTTAATAAATGGGGGTGGCTGATTGACAGTGAAAGAAAGAAAGTAAATGCAGAAGTACTTCAGCACCTAAAAGAAAATAATACATGAAAAAGATTCAGGTTATTGGCGGTTCAGGTTTCATCGGTTCCAATCTTATAAACAGAATTAAAAATAAATTCACGGTTTGTAATATTGATAAAGCAAACAGTTCTGAATTTGCTTCAATAACAACTGTTGCAGATGTAAGAGATAAGGAAAAAATGAATGAAACATTGCAGCCTTCAGATTGGATAGTGTTGCTGGCCGCAGAACACAGGGATGATGTTACGCCGGTTAGTCTATATTATGACGTAAATGTTGAAGGTGCTAAAAATGTGCTTGCGATAATGAATGATAAAAAGATAAACAAGATATTATTTACAAGCACAGTGGCGGTGTACGGTTTAAATAAAAAGAATCCTGACGAAAGTTTTAAAGAAGATCCGTTTAATGATTATGGCAAAAGCAAGTGGCAGGCAGAAGAAGTTTTAAGAAACTGGTATAACGAAGATGCCGCAAATAGAACATTGATAATTTTACGGCCAACTGTTGTTTTTGGCCCTAAAAACCGTGGTAATGTATATAATCTTTTAAAACAAATTTCATCAGGAAAATTTTTGCGTATTGGCAAAGGGAATAACAAAAAATCAATGGCGTATGTTGATAATATTACATCTTTTATTGAATATTGCTTAACAAAAGATTTAACCGGTTATCATTTATTTAATTATGCCGATAAACCAGATTTAACCACTAACGAATTATTACAAACTGTTGAAAAATTCATTGGCAAAAAACTTCCGCGTGTACGTATTCCGTATGTACTTGGATATACAGGTGGCCTGGCGTTTGATGTGTTTTCGAAAATCACGGGTAAAAAAACCTCTATCAGTTCTGTGCGTGTAAAAAAATTCTGTGCAACTACTGAGTTTTCATCATCAAAAATAAATGCTACTGGTTTTAAACCGGCTTACGATTTAAAAGACGGAATAAAGATTACTATTGAAGCTATTCAAAAAGAAAATAATTAAATAGAAATTCTAAAAACAAGTTTGAAACCAAGATTACTTATACTCACAAACAGGCTTATTGTTGGAGGAATTTCAAACGATATTATTCCACTTGCATATTATTTACACCCCGAATTTGATATATTAATTCTTTGCGGTGAAAAAGACGAAGGGGAAGCTGATGCACTTTTTTTGTTGAGTAAATATCCGGGCTTACAAATAAAAAAGATAAACGCGTTTCAAAAAAAAAATAATATATTTAAAGATGTTGCTGCATGGTTTTCCATCTTAAAAGAAATAAAAAATTTTAATGCAGATATTGTACATACGCACGGCGCAAAATCCGGATTTTTAGGAAGGCTTGCTGCTTATAAAAATCAAGTTCCTGCAATTGTGCACACGTATCACGGCCATCATTTTCATTCTTATTACGGCAACTTTAAAAGCAATATTTTATTAAAGATTGAAACAATGCTTGGCCGTATAACAACGAAAGTTATAGCAATAAGCAAGTGGCAGGCGAAAGAGCTTGTTGAAGTTTATAAAATAGTTCCTGCAAAAAAAATTAAAACAATTTCGCTTGGTATTGAAGCTGAAAAAATAAATAGTGATCCGTTTACAAAACGTATTGCATTCAGAAAAAAATATGGTATTGAAGATGATGTTATTGTCATTGGCATTGCAGGCAGAATTGTGCCGATAAAAAATCTAAAACTTTTTATACTTGTCGCATCCAGGCTTATGCGCAGAACAAAAAAAAGAATTTGCTTTTTTATAATTGGAGATGGCTTTTTAAAAAGTCAAATTGAAGAGCAGTGCAAAGATGTAAACATCAGCTATACGGAAACAGCCAGTGAAAAAGCGAACATTATTTTTACATCGTGGATACAGGATATTGGGCCGGCAATGCATGCCATGGATATTGTAGCGCTCACATCAAATAACGAGGGGACGCCGATGAGTTTAATTGAGGCGCAGTTTTGCGGTAAGCCTGTTGTGGCAACCAATGCAGGTGGTGTAAAAGATACGGTGATAGATGGCGAAACAGGATTTCTTGTTGCATTGAATGATGCTGATGCAATGCTTGAAAAGCTTATGTTGCTTGTGGAAAATAGTGAACTTAGAAATGCAATGGGAATAAAAGCTGCAGATTTTGCTGCGCAGAATTTTTCCAAGCAAAAAGAGGTTGAAAGTTATGATCAACTATACAAAAGTTTACTTACACTAAAAAAAACTACGCGTTCAACCCAACAGCAGGTGATAATTGAATAAAAAATTTACGTTTGCATCTAACACATAAAATAAGCTATAAAATTTCTACTGATATAGATGTACAGCTAACTCCATCTCACAAATGAAAAATCAGGTAATTCCAGATGAATAAAAATATACTAATAACAGGTGGTGCAGGATTTATAGGTTCTCATGTAGTACGGCTATTTGTAAATAAATATCCTGGTTACAAAATTGTAAACCTTGATGCACTTACGTACGCAGGTAATCTTGAAAATTTAAAAGATGTTGAAAATGCACCAAATTATTCTTTTGAACATG
>JBDUEO010000231.1:0-5763 GCA_040002335.1 Parafilimonas sp.
GCATAATATAAAGCCGCATTATCATTAATTCTTAAATCGCGGCGAAACCACATTATGTTTACTGTTTGTTGCATATTATTAAAAACAAATTTCTAAAAAAATAGTTGTGCAATTTATTATTGGTTAGTTACAATAAGTGTTGGCATATTATTTTATGCATAAAACAAGAAACAACATTTTAAGCAATGCCGGCAAAAAAAACAGCAAAGAAGAGCGCAAAAAAATCAGTGAAAAAAAATAAGCTTGGTGTAAAAAATTCTTTGGTTAATAATATTAACGCTAAAAAGAAGAAAGGCACATCGCGCAGCGCAAAAAAATCAACTATTTCTAAAGAAAATTATAAAGAAATGGAAAATAAATGGAGCGGGCATAAGAAAGATTAAGTTGGTATGAAATTAGAGTTCTTATAAGCAGTAAAAAAATTATACAAACTTTAAAAATAAATTTATGAACAAGAAAATAATTGCAGGTGCAGTAATTGCATTAGCAGCAGGTGTAGCAGCTTTTATCTATAATAAAAAAAGAAACAGTATTAAAGACGCTGCTGAAGAAGCTTACGATGATATGAATGATAGTATTTATAGCCTTAACAAGCAAACTGAAAACATTTTTTCATAATCTTATCTTCCCTAAAACTTACTGAAGCCCTGCCATCGGCGGGGTTTTTGTTTAATAAAATCTCATGGATAAAACTGCAGCAATTAAAGAGAAATTTTCATTTAAGGGATTACTTCATGTTTTGAAAGAATCTTTTAAAGGTTTTAGTAATGATAATGTAACCAAGCTTAGCGGAAGCCTTGCTTATTATACCGTTTTTTCAATGGGGCCATTATTGGTTGTAATTATTTCTTTATGTAGTATTTTTTTGGGCCGCGATGCAGCAGAGGGAAAGATTTTTAACCAGCTAAATAGTTTTGTTGGAAAAGATACTGCTATGCAATTACAGGAGATTATAAAAAATGCTTCGATAGGTGGTAAAGGCCACGTTGCTGCGGTAATTGGAATAATAACTTTGCTTATTGGCGCAACAACTGTTTTTGGAGATATTCAGGATTCTATCAACAGGATATGGGGACTAAAACCAAAGCCAAAAAAAGGCTGGCTTAAAATGCTGCGCAACAGGTTTTTATCTTTTTCAGTAATTGCAAGTTTGGGTTTTTTATTACTTGTTTCATTAGGTATTTCAGCAATTATTGAAGCGTTAATGGGCAGGTTCCAGTCAATGTATCCAGGCGTTGCAGTAATAGTTGTGTACATTATAAATATTCTACTTACACTGGGTATTACTACCTTAATTTTTGGTGTTATATTTAAAGTATTGCCAGATGCGCGCATAAAATGGCGGGACATATTAGCCGGTGCAATTACCACTGCAGTTTTATTTATGGCTGGCAAATTTGGTATTTCATTTTATATTAGTAAAGCGCATGTTGGCACAACTTACGGTGCTGCAGGATCGCTTGTTATATTATTGTTATGGGTTTATTATTCAGCCATTATTTTATATTTTGGTGCTGAGTTTACAAAAGCTTACACCATAAAATATGGTTCTCAAATTCATCCAAATGATTATGCGGTTACCACCAAACAAGTAGAAGTGGAAACAGGCAGCCAAACTATTCAGGATAAAGAAAATACAGAGCATGAGATAAAAGCAAAGCCTGCAAAAATTTAAACATTTAGTTAGAATAAGTTTCTTTAATATCGCTGTTGAATTATTTTGATAAACACCATAAATTTCATCAGCTCAATATATATATTTTAAAATGAGTTGATATTGTAAGAATGAAGTTATACCCGGAATCTGCGGAGCAACAACTTGAATTTACAAAAGTCAAAAATTACCTTTCTGCTTATTGTAATACAGAATATGCAAAAGATAAAGCTTTGCATTTGCGCATTCATACCAAAAAAGAAATTATTGCATTGCAGCTTCAGCAGGCATTTGAATATAAATTAATACTGGAACAAAAGCAGGTTTTACCAAACGATTTTAGCGAAAACATCAGCCGTAGTTTAAAATTATTAAGTATTGAAGGCGGCGTTTTGCAGGTTGAAGAGTTTATGCATATCCGCAAATTAAGTATCAATACAGAAAAATTATTTCGTTGGTTTGATGCAGAACGCAGGTTAGCATATTCCGCTTTATATAAAGTGTTGCAAGATTCTTATTACGAAAAATCAATCATGAAAATGATTGATGAAGTATTTGATGAAACCGGAAATATAAAAGACAATGCCAGCGTAGCGCTTCAGAAAATAAGACAAACCCTTTATCGTAAACGCAACGAATTACGCCGCGTATTTGAGAAAGAAGTTGCGCGTTTAAACAAAGCCGGTTTTAGCGCAGAAATAGACGAAAGTTTTAGTAACGGCAGGCGCGTTGTAGCCGTTTTTTCAGAGCACAAACGACAGGTAAAAGGCATTTTGCATGGCGAAAGCGATAGCCGCAAAACAGCGTTTATAGAACCCGAACAAACTATAGAATTAAACAACGAAGTTTTTTCGCTGGAGCATGAAGAACGCAAAGAAATTTTGCGCATATTAAAATTGCTTACCACCAATCTTTCTGTGCACAGCAGCTTATTGCAGCAGTGGTTTTACATTGCCGGCGAATTTGATTTTATACAGGCAAAAGCAAAATTTGCTATTGAGTTAAATGGCAATTATCCAGGCATAACAGATGGTGCTGTAATTAATTTAAAAAATGCTTTTCACCCGCTTTTAATTCTGCATAATAAAAGCACAAACAGAACAACTGTTCCGGTTACTTTAAAGCTTGATGATAAGAACAGGATACTTATTATCAGCGGCCCAAATGCAGGTGGAAAAACTGTTACCATGAAAACCATCGGGCTTAACCAGTTAATGCTGCAAAGCGGTTTATTGATTCCGGTACATCCCGACTCTGAAATGGGTATTTTTAAGCAATTATTTATTCATATTGGCGACACGCAAAGCATAGAATTTGATCTTAGCACGTATTCATCGCACTTGCTGCACATGAAATATTTTATTGAAAATGCGAATGGCAAAACGTTGTTTTTTATTGATGAATTAGGCAGCGGTACCGATCCTAATCTTGGTGGCGCTTTTGCAGAGATAATCCTGAACGAAATAAACCACAGGCATTCTTTTGGCGTAATTACAACGCACTATCTTAATTTAAAAACCTTCGCAAACCGAACCGCAGGAATTATAAACGGCTCAATGATGTTTGATGAAAAAAACCTGCTTCCATTATACACATTGGCCGTTGGTAAACCCGGCAGTTCCTATACTTTTGCTATTGCAGAGCGAATTGGTTTGCCAAAACATCTTATTAACCAGGCAAAAAAACTGGTAGATGAAAATCATTTCAGGCTTGATAAATTATTAAACCGCACAGAACAGGATTTGCAGGCTTTACAAAAAGAAAGGCAGGATTTAAAAAAATTGCTCGCAGAAAATGAACAGTTAAAAAAGCAACTTTCTGCAGAATTAAATAAAGAAAAACACCAGCAGCAAATTGAATTGCTGAAACATCAGAATAAAATTACCGAAGAAAGAGTTGCCTATTTAAAAGATATGGAACGCAAGCTGAAACAAATAGTTATAGAATGGAAAAAGACGGAAAACAAAGGCGAAGTCATAAGGCAAATACACGAAATGTTGTTTAAACGCAATGAGAACAAAATAAAAAATAAATTTGTACAAAAAATAGAATCAAAATACAGGGAACTGCCAACGCCGGTTTCCGTTGGTTCAAAAGTAAAAATGAAAAAAAATTACCAGGTTGGCGAGGTAAAAGAAATTCGCGGTAAACGAGCCGTTGTTCAAATTGGTGTAATACCAATGAATATTGATTTGAATGATTTAATAGCTATTGAAGAAAAATAATTTACCAGATAAAATCCAATATTATATGCCGGCATTTACAAAAGTTCTTTTTATTGATGATGATTTTATCACCATTAATATTTGTAACCGAATAATGAAGTTAACTGACTTTACAGAGGAGTTTGTTTCGTGCAGAGATGGCCTGGAAGCAAAAGAATATTTGCTTAAAAATATTGCTGCATTACCCGATATTATTTTTGTTGACCTGCACATGACGGTTATGAACGGATGGGAATTTCTTGAATGGTTCGAAAACTGGTCGCAAACCAGCGATATTGATATTCCGGTGTACGTATTATCATCCAGTTTATCGCAGGAAGATTTTGAACAGGCTTATGTTTTTAAAGTAGATGGTTATATTGTAAAACCAATGCTGGCAGAGCATTTAAACGAAATTTCTGTAAAATATTCGGTTTAATTTATCATATATTATCCGCTCAAAACTTTGCCAATACTAACAACTGTTTACCTTTGCCCTCTTTTAAATTTCAGGTAAACAATTAAAAACAAAATATGGCTTCAAGAACGGATGTATTTCAATCACCGGATTATTTTTTAGTGGATGAATTGCTCTCAGAAGAAAATAAACTTGTTCGCGAAACCGTGCGCAATTATGTAAAAAAAGAAATTTCGCCCATTATCGAAGACTACGCACAACGCGCAGAATTTCCTGAATTTATTGTAAAACAAATGGGCGACCTCGGTTGTTTCGGCCCAACCATTCCGCCTGAGTATGGCGGCGGCGGTTTAGATTACATCAGCTATGGATTAATGATGCAGGAACTGGAGCGTGGCGATAGCGGCGTACGTTCTACAGCAAGCGTGCAGGGCAGTTTGGTAATGTTTCCCATATATGCTTACGGAAGTGAAGAACAACGCAAAAAATTTCTACCCAAATTAGCCAGCGGCGAGTGGCTCGGATGTTTTGGTTTAACGGAACCAGATTTTGGCAGCAATCCCGCAGGTATGGTTACCAATTTTAAAGACGATGGCGATCACGTTATATTGAATGGCGCTAAAATGTGGATAAGCAACGCACCGTTTGCACAGGTTGCTGTAGTGTGGGCTAAAGATGAAAACGGTGACATAAGAGGATTGATAGTTGAGCGTGGCATGGAAGGTTTTACCACACCAACCACCCACGGCAAATGGAGCCTTCGCGCAAGCGCAACGGGTGAGTTGGTATTTCATGATGTGCATGTGCCAAAAGAAAATATTTTTCCTGATATAAAAGGTTTGAAAGGCCCGCTTGGTTGCTTAACCAAAGCGCGCTACGGAATTTCATGGGGCGCTTTAGGTGCCGCTATGGATTGTTATGATACCGCTTTACGCTACAGTAAAGAACGCATACAGTTTGATAAACCCATTGGTGCATTTCAGTTGCAGCAAAAAAAACTGGCAGAAATGATTACCCAAATTACTATGGCGCAATTGCTTGTTTGGCGGCTGGGTGTTTTAATGAATGAAGAAAGAGCCACGTCTGCTCAGGTAAGTATGGCAAAACGCAACAGTTGCGAGATAGCAGCCAATATTGCGCGTGATGCCAGGGCAATGCTTGGCGGCATGGGCATTACCGGCGAGTACAGTATTATGCGTCACATTATGAACCTTGAAAGCGTGCTTACTTACGAAGGCACACACGATGTGCATTTACTTATTACAGGCATGGACGTTACAGGTCTTAATGCATTTAAGTAATTGTTTGAAATAAACTTGTAGGACTGCATGTCAGATTTTTGACACAGGGTTTTCAGTTGTGGGAATGGCATACTAAATTTTTAGTATAGGGTTCGCAGTTGTGGGGATGGCATACTAAATTTTTAGTATAGGGTTTTCAGTTGTGGGAAAGGCATACTAAATTTTTAGTATAGGGTTTTCAGTTAT
>JBDUEO010000232.1:0-5726 GCA_040002335.1 Parafilimonas sp.
CGGTTGGTTTTATTGCGTATGATTTATTAGAATTTGAAGGTGAAGATTTTCGCAACAGAACATTAGAGGAACGCAGACATGTTTTGGAAAAAATAATTTCTGATGCAAATGACCCTGTATTGCGGTTATCGCCCATTATTAATTTTAATAATTGGGATGAACTTGCAGCAACGCGTGCATCAAGCAGAGAAATAAATGCAGAAGGCATTATGCTGAAACGCAAAGCATCAATATATCAGGTAGGCAGGAAAGTAGGCGATTGGTGGAAATGGAAAATTGATCCGTTAACGATTGATGCGGTAATGATCTATGCGCAAAAAGGAAGCGGCAGAAGAAGCACACTTTATACGGACTATACATTTGCTGTAAAAGATAACGACAAACTTGTAACGTTTACAAAAGCTTATTCAGGATTAACGGATAAAGAATTTGCGCAGGTCGATAATTTTGTAAAACGAAATTCATTAGAAAAATTTGGACCCGTTCGAACTGTAAAACCAGAACTTGTTTTTGAAATTGCGTTTGAAGGAATTGCTGCAAGCAACCGGCATAAAAGCGGCGTGGCACTTCGGTTTCCACGCATTAAACGATGGAGAAAAGATAAAAAAGCAGATGAAATAAATACGCTGGATGATTTAAAAAAGATGCTGGAAATGTACGGTAAGTGATCATGCATTTTTTAAGATTAAAAAACTTACAACCGTTAGCGTACTTTTGCAACCAAATTTTTCAAATGGATTTTGATTTGAATGAAGAGCAGCTAATGATTCAGCAAGCTGCAAGAGATTTTGCCAATACTGAATGCTTACCAGGCGTAATTGAACGCGATGAAAAAATGATCTTTCCTAAAGAGCAAATTTCAAAACTGGCTGATCTTGGTTTTATGGGAATGATGGTAAGTTCCAAATACGGTGGTGCTGACATGAATACATTAAGCTATGTAATTGCTATGGAAGAAATTGCCAAAGTAGACGCAAGTATTGCTGTTTGCATGAGCGTTAATAACAGCCTGGTTTGTTGGGGGCTTGAAAGTTTTGGTACAGAACAGCAAAAACAAAAATATCTTATACCACTTTCAAAGGGCAAAAAAGATAATGAATTATATATCGGTGCGTTTTTATTAAGCGAGCCTGAAGCAGGAAGTGATGCAACCTCTCAGCACACTACTGCAGAAGATATGGGCGATTATTATTTAGTGAACGGAATTAAAAACTGGATTACCAATGGGTCAAGCGCAAGTGTATATTTTGTAATGGCGCAAACAGATCGTTCAAAAGGTTCAAGAGGTATTAATGCGTTAATAATTGACAAAGATTCGCAAGGCGTAACAATTGGTGCTAAAGAAAATAAAATGGGCATCCGCGGCAGCGATACGCATTCAGTAGAATTTACTGATGTAAAAGTGCCAAAAGAAAACAGGATAGGCAAAGAAGGATTTGGATTTAAGTTCGCAATGCAGGTATTAAATGGCGGAAGAATCGGCATTGCTGCCCAGGCATTAGGCATTGCTTCAGGCGCGTTTGAACGTTCATTACATTATTCCACCGAACGAAAAGCTTTTGGAAAAGAAATAATTAATCACCAGGCAATACAATTTAAACTGGCAGATATGGCTACCAGAATTGAAGCTTCACGCTTGCTGATTTATAAGGCTGCTTTGGATAAAGACAATAAAAAGGATTATACCATTAGTTCTGCTATGGCGAAAGTGTTTGCTTCAGAAACAGCCATGTGGGTTACTACAGAAGCAGTACAAGTGCATGGCGGCTATGGTTATGTAAAAGAATATCATGTTGAACGCATGATGCGTGATGCTAAAATTACCCAGATTTATGAAGGAACAAGTGAAGTGCAGCGTATTGTAATTGGGCGTTCACTGGCAAAGTAATTAATGCCCTCTTCTGAAATAATTTGGATCATGGGATGGGCATGTTGAATTTTTGCGGCTTTCTACACATGAAGAACAGAGCATAGCGCAAAAACTTAAAACCAACATCACTAAAAAAAACTTACGCATAGTAAATTGGATATTTCTTTTGGATAAACGTCAAATGTATATGAAAATTGTTTTATTGTTAAACTATCTTTTATTATAAAGCCTGTCGCTTTTACATTGCAATTTCTTTACAGAAGTAATATTACTTTCGCGCTGTAACTTATAAAAATGAGTCTCCAGATTTCACATCCGCTTGCGGTAATTGACCTTGAAACAACAGGTATTGATTTAGCTACCGATAAAATAGTTGAAATAGCGATTGTAAAACTAATGCCTGATGGTACAGTTTGTAAAAAACGAAAAATCATAAATCCGCAAAAGCCTATTCCCGCGGCGTCAAGCAACATACATGGCATAACAGATGAAATGGTTAAAGATGCGCCAACCTTTAAACAAATTGCAAACGAGATTAAACAATTTCTTGCCAACTGCGATTTAGGCGGTTACAACAGCAATAGGTTTGATGTTCCTATGCTTGTTGAAGAGTTTTTACGCGCCGGCCTCGAGTTTTCTATGGAGGGCAGAAAAATGGTTGATGTGCAGAAAATATTTCATCAAATGGAGCAAAGAACATTAACCGCTGCATATAAATTTTACTGTAATAAAATTCTTGAAAATGCACACAGCGCAGAAGCAGATGCAGCAGCAACGCTTGAAATTTTGCATGCACAAATAGAACGCTATCCACAGCTTGGTTTAACACCCGAGAGTATTTTAAACTGCGTTGGGGAAGAAGATTGTGTTGATTTTGCACGACGAATGATTATGGTTGATGGCATTGAAACATTCAACTTTGGTAAGCATAAAGGAAAACCTGTAAAAGAGATTTTAAAAGCAGAACCGCAATATTATGATTGGATGATGAAAGGCGATTTTCCACTCAATACAAAACAAAAACTTACAGAGATTTTAAACCGCGCATTTATTAAAAAATAAATTAGCCAATTTTGGCATTTCTTTATTTGATTAAAGTTGGAATATTGTATTTTCGACATTTGACGAAATGCTTATTTGGAAAAATTAGTCATCATACCAACCTACAACGAAATTGAGAATATACCACTAATTCTCAAAGCCATTTTTTCGTTGAAACTTAATTATCATGTATTGGTAATAGATGATAATTCACCAGATGGAACTGCTGCAGAGGTTGAAAAAATAAAAATTTTTTTTCCTAATCAATTATTCATTTTAAAAAGGGAGGGTAAACTTGGTCTTGGCACCGCTTACATTAAAGGCTTTAAATGGGCAATAGAACACGGGTATGAATTTATATTTGAAATGGATGCAGATTTTTCTCATAACCCGGCCGATTTAGAACGATTATATAACGCCTGTAAAAAAGATAATTATGATGTTGCAATTGGCAGCCGCTATGTACCCGGAGGAAAAATCTTAAACTGGCCAATAGACAGGCACATTTATTCAAAAGGTGGCGCTTTATATACAAGGCTTATTACACGCTTGCCAGTAAAAGACCCAACAGCAGGATTTATTTGTTATAGAAAAAAAATACTCGAAACAATTAATTTTTCGCAAATAAAATTTGTTGGTTACGCTTTTCAGATTGAAATGAAGTTTGCAGCATGGAAACTCGGATTTAAATTAAAAGAAGTACCCATTACTTTTATTGACCGGAAAAGGGGCGTAAGCAAAATGAGTAAAACCATTTTAAAAGAAGGTGTATTAGGTGTTTTAATGATACAATTAACAAGCTTATTCGGCAATTACCGCAAACGTATAACAGCTACTTCAAAACATAGCTTTACACAACCAGTTTTAACAGATACTAACAACTTAACTAATTAATATTAAGCTCATAGTTAATATAACAAACTGCATATTTTTTCTTTGCTTTATTTCAAATATATTTGCAATACGGTTTTACACATTACATACACTTACCCAATTTGGTAAAACCTTCCCATTAAATTCTCAGTTATTTTTTAATTTTTAAATACAGGCTATGTATTCATATGCGCTATTAGAGCCAGGTTGTTTTTATTTGGTTCAGGAAAAAGAAAATGAGGATCTTACAGTATTGCAAATTAAAGTAATCAGCGATCATTGTATGTATGTTGAAAAATACAAAGAGAATATAGTTCAGGTTTGGAAACGAAAAAGTGATTCCATATTTGATATTATTGAATTACTGAGCGATGAAGCTGTGAAACAATGGAGCACTGCTTATTACAGCAGCGAAGATGCTTATCATGAAGAAGACGATGAATAATCGCCTTCTTCTTTTTTATTCTGAATTATTTACTGCTCATTTTTACCAAAGGAATTATCATTTCTTCCATACTTATTCCGCCATGCTGAAAAGTATTGCGATAATAGTTTACATAATAATTGTAATTATTAGGATAGCATAAGTATGCATTTTCCCGGGCAAAAATGTAAGAAGAATTTACATTGGGCGCAGGTAAGCCCGCTAAACGCGGATCGCGGAATGCAAGCACATCTTTTGCATCATAATTTAAATTGCGCCCGTGTTTATACCTAAGGTTTGCTGTTGTTTGTTTATCACCAATTACTTTACAGGGATTATTTACGCGCACACTTCCATGGTCTGTTGCCAACACTATATTTATTTTTTTATCGGCAATCTTTTTTAATGCATGGTGCAAAGGGCTGTATTCAAACCAGCTTTTTGTAATGCTGCGATAACTTGTTTCATCTCCGGCAAGTTCTTTTAATACTTCCATTTCAGTTCTTGCATGGCTAAGCATATCTACAAAATTATACACAATAATATTCAGGTCATTGGTAAGCAGGTTATGAATATTATTCAGCAATTGCTGCCCGTCATTATGATGAAGCACTTTAGTATAACTGAATTTAATATCATCCCGTTTTAAACGCTTTAATTGTGATCTGAAAAAATCTTCTTCATGCATATTTTTACTTCCTTCCTCATCATCATTCTTCCAAAAGTCCGGATAGTTTTTTTCTATTTCAATAGGAAGCATTCCTGCAAAAATTGCATTGCGGCAATATTGCGTAGCCGTTGGCAAAATGCTGTAAAAAGTATCTTCTTCATTTATGCGAAAGCTTTCAGCAAATATTGGTTGTATAGCTTTCCATTGATCAAGGCGTAAATTATCAATCAACACAAAAAATGTAGGAATACCTTTTTCAATGTGCGGAAGAATTTTATTCTTAAATAAATTATGGCTCATTACAGGTGCCTCGTTTGATTTTCCATTTATCCAACCTGCATAATTTTTACTGATGAATTTAAAAAACTCTGTGTTAGCTTCCTGTTTTTGTGTTTGAAAAACTTCCTGCATTTCAGGGCTGTTACTCTTCTCCATCTCAAGTTCCCAATACACCAGCTTTTTATAAATTTCCATCCATTCGTTATAATCCGGGTTGCTGTTGAGCGCCATAAATAAATTACGAAACTGCTGTTGGTAAGCCGATGTGGTTTTTTCACCAACAAGCCTTTTATTATCAATAATTTTTTTAAGGCAAAGCAATACCTGGTTTGGGTTTACCGGCTTAATAAGATAATCAGTTATCTGGCTGCCGATAGCATCTTCCATTAAATTTTCCGTTTCGTTTTTTGTAATCATCACCACCGGAATATTAGTAACTTCTTTTATTTTTTGCAGTGTTTCCAAACCCGTAATTCCCGGCATACTTTCATCAAGCAAAACAACATCAAGCTGGTTATCTTTTACAAAATCTACCGCATCAAAACCATTAGTTCTTGTATGCACTTCGT
>JBDUEO010000233.1:0-5696 GCA_040002335.1 Parafilimonas sp.
GCAAGAGCAGCGGTGGCGGCGCAGGCATATAAAACCGGCGCTGATGATTCTATTAAAGCCGATATGCAACACCTTAAACAAACGATGGCTGCACAACCAGGTAATGATACGGCAAGACTTACATTAATTCAATTGCAGGATTCTATTCAATCAAAAGTTGAATCAATAAACAAAGCAAAAGCTGCGTTAGATCAATCCATCCCATTAGGCTGGAGTGAAGCTGAGCTTTCGAAAGCCAAAGAATCCGGTTGGTTTTTATTTGTGTTGGCGAAGATTATAGGATTGGCTGTTACCATTATTGCAATTATGATGGGCGCGCCTTTTTGGTTTGATGTATTAAATAAAATTTCCAATTTACGCGGCAGCGGAAACAAGCCTGATGCAAATAAAAGTTCTTAGCCAAACATCAATACAAGTATAAAATTTTAAACTAAAACTATGAGTTATCAATTACTAAAAGAAGATGTATTATTCTACCAAAGGTTTTTAAAAGCAAATGGTTTTTATAATGACACTTTGGATGGAGACTGGGGAAAGAATACCAATAAAGGTGACGAAGAATTTGTTGCTGCAAGCACTGCGATAGCAGATGAAATGGCAAAGTTTGATTCGCGCAGCGAAAGCAACATCATTACACTTATTCCGAAAGCACAAAAAGAAGCACGCAAATTTTTACAGCTATGCAAAAATGCAGGTAAAGATGTGCGCATTATTTCCGGCACACGCACGTATGCAGAACAAAATGCTATATATGCCCAGGGCAGATCAATACCGGGAAATATTGTTACCCATGCAAAAGGCGGCGAAAGCAATCACAACTTTGGAATTGCATGGGATATTGGAATTTTTAATAACGGAAGCTATAGTTTAAATGATGCAGAATATATAGCGCTTGCAAAATTGATTATGCCGCAGATAAATACACTTGAATGGGGCGGCGACTGGCATTCGCTTAAAGACAATCCGCATTACCAGTTAAAGGCATTAAACGATAATGTTGCTGTTATACGCGGATTATTTGAAGATGGAAAAGTATATGTTTAATGGATAAAGGACCATACTGAAAATCCTGTATTAAAAGACTAAGCACAATCAATTTTTTATATGGAACCAGACAAAACTTTTTTTGATTTTGTTATTAGACATGAAGGTTGCAAATTAACAGCATACCAGGATAGCGCAGGTATATGGACTATCGGCATTGGTACAATTATGTATGAAAGCGGAGCGCCGGTACAGCCGGGCGATGTTATAACACAAGACCGCGCAGACCAGCTTCTCATGGGCGAAGTTTTAAAAAAAGCACATGGTATTGATGTTGCACTTGCAAACGTAAAGCTCACCCAAAATCAATATGATGCTTTGTTAAGCTTTGCTTATAATGAAGGTATAGGCGCATTGCTTTCTTCTTCACTGTTGAAAAAAGTAAAAGCAAATCCTGTAGATCCAACAATCCGCGATTCATTTATGGTATGGGATAAAGCCCATGTAAATGGCGTATTGGTAGAAGTGCAGGGCCTAAAGAATCGCAGGAAAGATGAAGCTGATTTATATTTTTTATAAACTGTAACACAAAAGGAATAACGCCGAAAATCCATCATTAAAAGAGTAGGCATTAATTATTTTTTATGCTATTTGCTGACCTTCATGCGCACCCGTTTTTGCGCCCTTTTGAAAATCGCTTAAACGATAGCGATACCATGAGCGGCGATCCAAATAATATTGATTCTATATGGAATTTGTATGATCTTCCAAACGATAGTTTGCGTCATATTATTGGCGAACATGCCGGCTTTACAACTTACTCTCAATCAGATTTTACAAGCACCGTTAATAGTTCTGTAAGGTTGATTGGCGTTTCATTATATCCGCCTGAAAGCGGTTTTTTCAAAATACCAAATTCTACCACGTTTGATAAAATATTAAGTTTATTAAGGCTAAAAGATGTTGCTGAACTTGAATTAGGCCATGTTGTTTCAAGCTTTTCAAAAAATAATGTAAAAGCAATAAAAGATGATAGCTATGATTATTTTCAGGAACTGCTTAAACAACTTAACTATATTAAGAGCGGCCCT
The DNA here is from genome assembly GCA_040002335.1 of Parafilimonas sp. Taxonomy (GTDB): domain Bacteria; phylum Bacteroidota; class Bacteroidia; order Chitinophagales; family Chitinophagaceae; genus Parafilimonas. The sequence continues at coordinate 2,076 of JBDUEO010000233.1, forward strand.
TTTCTTCCGGATCAATCACAATGTGTTGGTGCAACGTATGCGCAAATAAAAAATGCCGGCTATAATATTTTACAAAATGGCGCTGATGTGCAGTTGATTAATTCAGATCCATCAATACAAATATTTTTAACCATTGAAGGCGGCAATGCTTTATGGAGCAATAAAACATTTAATGGTCAATTATACAACGGCCGCAATTTTGATCAATACATAAGTAACGGTCAATTGTTTACTTATACAATTTTAGATGATGCGGATTTTCGTAACAAGGTTACCATTGATATGGTTGAAAATCATCCTGAACAAATGAAACCTTTATGGAGTAATGATGCATGTGATATGGTAATGCAAAATCTTACACAATTACTCAGCAATACAAAACTGTTTTCCTTCACCATGGCGCATCATTATTATAATGGTTTATGCGGCCATTGCGAAAGCTTGCAACCGGTTACAAGTTTAGGACTTACCGATCAAAGCTTTGGTATTGATAGTGACATAACACCGCTTGGTTATCGCGTGATTAACGAACTGCTGAAAAACAAAGTATTGGTTGATGTAAAACACATGAGTTGGAAAGCACGGCAAAGTTATTATCGTTTTCGCGCAAACAATTATCCGCAGGTTCCAATAGTTTGGTCGCATGCATGTGTAAGCGGCAGAAAAGTAACAGACCAGGGTTTTATTAATACGTGGGATCCAAGCCCGTTTTACCAGGAAAACCTGAATATGTTTGATGATGATATTTTTGAAACGATACGCAGCAATGGCATGATTGGTATTGAACTTGACCAGCGCGTAAACGGTGTAAAAAAGGATGATGGCTATCACATAGAAAACCTGTGGAAGCATTTTCAATACATAGCTGAACGTGCCGCCACCATGACGAGAAGGCCAGGCTTAACTGTGTGGGATAATATTTGCCTTGGAAGCGATTTTGATGGTGTAATACATCCCGTGACTGAATACCAGACCTATAGAGAGATGAAATTTTTTGAAGACTTTTTATCAAACCAGATAAAGGCATACATGCAACATCCGCCTGCTAATTTTCAACCGCAGGATTTACTTGATCCTGATGAAATTTTAGCGAGGCTTTGCTTTAAAAATTTGGTGTGGTTTGTAAAAGAAAATTTTAAGTAAGCATAAATAATTGATTAGAAAATAAAGATCGGATTGTTAAAAACAGATTATGAAAAATAATTCTTAAAAGCAATATAAAGCGATTGGTTATTTATTTTATTTAATTAATATCGTTGTGGGAATTTTAAGACTACTGTGCTACTGATACCAGATGTTTCCACTCCTTTAAATTCATCCTGTGTAATTACTATTTTTATTCATTATTACTTTTTTGGAACTGTGAAAAGTACGGTACTGTGTATGTGATTTTTACTGTAATAATGCGCTTTCAGTAAGTATAAGTTTGTTGTACAAATATACAAAGCCGAAAATGTTTTATAATATTCATTATTAAAAATTGATGTATGAGTAGCTTCCCAATTCTTGATTTAGTAATAGGAATGATATTTATCTATTTCCTCTTTAGTATTATCTGCAGCTCCGCTGTAGAATTATGGTTTTCCATATTGAACACCCGTGCTAATTTGCTTACTAAGTGGATAGTACAAATATTTGATAAGCCGGCTTTAAATTCTGATGGAACGCCTGCAAAAATTACAGTTGGGCAATCCATAGTAGATCATTGCATGGTTACTGCATTATCGAAAACAGGAAAGTCAACTTCTTATATTGATGCGGAAAATTTTGTTTCCGCGTTTTTAGACAAGATAACCCTCAAACCAACTTCCACAGCTGCTGATCAATTGCCACCAGCTAATCTGCCTGAATATATAACTGCCATTCAAAACTCAACTGCGATATCCGGAGAATTGAAAAGAACAATACTATCATTTGCTAATGAAGCTTCACTTGCTGTAGTGGCAATTAAAACAGTTCCTGCTGTAGCGGGTATCACCAATAATATCAGTACCGAAATTAAAAGTGACATGGATATTTTCCAGGAAAAACTGGAAAAATGGTACGATAGTAACGCACAAAGAATTACAGGCACATTAAAACGTAAAAAGGCTTTACCAGCAACATTTATTTTAGGAACTATTCTTACAATAGCCTTAAATGTAAACACTATTGAAATCAGCAAATACTTATATAGTAATAAAGATCAAAGTGCCCAGCTTGCTACAACAGCGATGAATTCTTATGAAAAGTTAAATGATAAGATTAGTGCAACAAATACTTCAAATGATTCTATCACTGATTCAACCACTATTAAAAACCTAACTCAACAGGCTGATGATTTAAAAAGTGAGATTGACAGTTTGAATAAATTAAATCTTCCAATTGGTTGGACAAGTACACCGGTAAAGGATTTCACAACCTTTACACAATATATTCATTGGCCAACAATCTTTGGGTGGTTAGCCACTATACTTGCCATTTGCATGGGCGCACCATTTTGGTTTGATCTTTTGAATAAAATAGCAAACGTGCGTGGCGTTGGCCCTAAACCCGCATCCGGCAGTGATGCCAACAACAAGAACAATTAAATAAAATTTAAAGGAATAATGCTGAAAATCCTTTAATAAACTGAGTAAGCATCCGTAAGCTGAAAAGGGAAAAGAGTAGGCAAAAAAATAATTATGACAAACAGCGCTTCAAAAGGCAAAACAATTTTTATTTGGGTACAAGTAATAGCAGGTGTCGTTGCAATAATTATTTCGATCTTATCTTATTGGAATTCTAACGAAACGGCAAAAAAGCAAGACATAAATGATATAGCTTCTAAAATATCTTCGTCATTAGCTTTTTTCAATATAAATGATGGTGATACACTAAGTCAAAGTGATAGCAATTATACTGTAAAAGGATTGATCGATAACCATATACCCACACAATATAAATTATTTGCCTTATTAAGAATAGGAAATGTATATAATATAATGCATTCTAACCCAATTAAGATAATGAATAAAAAAGGTGCATGGCAAAATGAATACTATATAGGGATAAAGGGAAACGTTAGCCTTTGTGTTGCTTTATGTGATGAACAAAGCAGTCAGATTCTTGAAGCAAAAATTAATGCAGGTCAATCGCAACTACAAGGACTTTTAGATGGTATGACAACATTAGGATCAGTAAATGTTTATAAAAAATAAAAAGGAGCAACGCTGAAAATCCTTTATTAAACAGAGTAAGCACCCGGTTAGCCGAAAAGGGAAATTAGAGTAGGCATAAATGAAATCAAAAATATGAAAAGAAAGTTAATCCCACTGGTTGCATGTATTGTGCTCTTTTTTGGATGTAAAGTAACTTTTGTACCCGATTATGATGCTACAATTGAGCAACAGATAGTCGATGCTGCGAAAGCAAATGACAAAATCTATATTGAGCTCTTAGCTGCAGATGCAAATAAACGTGATTATAAGATTTATGAGCCGGAATATCTCGCGGTTGAGGCAGACATACATTCAATCGAATTAAAAAATGAAACTAGGAAAAATAACACGGAAATGCTCGATATTATTAATCGTTTAGATACTGCATTTAACGAATTTCAAACAGAGCATAAAACAGAACCACCTAAAGACAAAGAGATAA
>JBDUEO010000234.1:0-5655 GCA_040002335.1 Parafilimonas sp.
TTCAGCCATTGCCTTAATTACATTCATACTTTCATAAGCAAGATTCATTACTTTAAAAGGAATTTCAATAGCATTTTTTGTTGCTTTCTGTATGGCTTGTGTACGAACCTTTTTTTCTTCTTCAGTTGATTTTGATAAACCAAATGCTGACATAATTTGATTGAATGCTTTTGTATCTGCATCAACCAATTTCAATAATTCATTTTTATAATACTGGCCTTTATCTGCCCAATCGCTAAACTCTTTCCATCGTTCGTCCCAGCCAACTTTGTGCGATGAAAGATTGGCAACCATTGTTGCCAAAGAAATTCCTAACGCGCCAATATATGCCGCAATTGAGCCGCCGCCAGGTGCCGGGCTTTCACTCGCTGTTTCATCTGCGAAATCAGATAATGTTGTATGAATAAGTTTACTATCTGATTTTTCATTCAACAAATATTCAATAATTCTTTCTTCAGGTTTAAAAGGCGCAAGTTCATCCAAACCCATTGATACAATTGCAATGCGTATCAGCTCATTTTCTGAAACACCTGTTGAACGTTGTTGCTTTTGTAAAAAATATTTTCCTGCATCAAGCATTGATTGTAAAGGAACCAATCCAACTAACTCACTTCCTGTTACGCGAATGCCGCGTGTATCTGCTTTTTTACAAACCTCATCAAACGCAATGTGCAAAGGCGTTATACCAATGTTTGTTAAGTTCATTGATATTTGTGCAACACCATATTCTTCAATAAACCATCCAATTGCTTTTACACTTTTTAAACTGCCAGGAATGTTAACTGGCTTTCCATTTTCATCTAAAACATTCTTACCATTTTCTTTTTTTGTGCGGCCTGCTTCACGCACATCAAAAGCAATTGCGTTGGCACGACGAACAGAAGTTGTATTCAGGTTTACATTATAAGCAATCAAAAAATCTCTTGCACCAATTACCGTTGCGCCTCGCTTTGCATCAAATTCCTGCGGTCCAAAATCCGGCTTCCATTCAATCAATTTTATCTTCTTAAAAAAACCTTCATATTCACCCGCACGAATAATAGAAAGATTATTCCGCAGTTTATTTTTTTGCGCATGTTCGTATAAATAAACAGGAATTTGTAAGTCTTCACCAACCATTTTCGCAAGTTTGTGTGCGTAGGTTATTGTTTCTTCCATTGTAATATTTGCCACCGGAATTAACGGGCAAACATCGGTTGCGCCCATGCGTGGATGTTCGCCTTTATGTTTGCTCATATCAATTAATTCACCTGCTTTTTTAATGGCTTTATATGCAGCATTAATTACAGCATTTGGTGCACCAACAAATGTTACAACTGTTCTGTTTGTAGCTTTTCCTGCATCAACATTTAATAAGCGAACACCTTCAACAGTTTCAATTTCATCAGTAATTTCTTTAATGATGTTCAAATCGTTTCCTTCACTAAAATTTGGAACGCATTCTATAATTTGTTGCATGGTTAGATGATTATTTGAGGTTTAAATTTTTGCGCATAAATCTGTGTTGCAAAATTAATTCTCCATTAATTCCGCTTCAACATCAGCGTCATCTTTTTTCTTATAAAATATCATTCCAAGCATCATTATTAAACTGGTTACAATTACTATAAAAAATAAAATGCCGCCTTGCAGTTTTTCAGGATGGTAAGCTTCCGGAATTTTATAAAATAATAAAATAGTTATTAAGCCGCGCGGAATAAAAAATACTTCGGGATAAACACTTTCTCGTAAAAAGAAACGCAGGTACAGGTAGCGTATTATTAATAAAATAACAACGATGATGGTGCCGATAATAATAATTTCATTTGATGCGATTGCCCTTAAATTAATTGAATAACCAAATAATAAAAAGAAAAAAGTACGGATAAGAAAAGATGTTTCTGCTGTAATGGAATGCAGCAAATGCGTTGCTTCTTGTATTTTTTCGCGGGAAAACAAAGCCTGGATTTTTGGAACTTTTATCAGATCCCAATTGTTCATCAGTAATCCAAAAAAAAGAATAATAAGCAATGAAGGCAGACCCATTAATTTGCCGCCTTCATACAAAATAATAAGTAAGGCAAAAACAAGAAAAAACTTTACGTTCATCGTTGTTTTTGTAAGAATAATAAACAGCAGCACTGAAAAAATTACAGACAGCAATATGGCAAGAAAAATACTTAGAAAGAAACCACCGATTGCCTGCCCGCTTAAAATTTCAGTACCAATAAAATAATTAAATAAAATAATGCCGATTATATCTGAAAAAGAAGCTTCATACACAAGAAATTCTTTTTTTGCGCCGGAAAGATGATGCAGGCTTGGAATAACAATTGAACTGCTCATGATAGATAAAGGAATGGCGTATACAATGCAGCTTCTTAAAGGCTCGTGCAGCCAGTAATAAAAGGCCGCGCTTACAGCAGAAAAAGAAAGCAGCAATATAAAAAACGCGGCTAAAAAAGAATTGGTGATAAGCTTTATTTTACTGCGCCCGAGCTTAAGGTCAAGACCAGCTTCAAGTACGATCATTATCAAACCAATTGCGCCTGAAAATTCAACTGCTTTTTCTGAAACAGGAAGATGCCATCCATTATTATCTGACAATTGCCGCAGAACGATTCCTGCGATAAGCAATAATAAAACAGAAGGAACTTTTATATAATTGGATATGATTGAAAAAAGATAGGATATAACAATAACGCCACCTAATAAAATCAATATCCATTCTGTTGAAAAACCTGTCATGCGGAGCGTTTATTGTAATTGCAATGATAGGCATTTGAAACGGGAAGTGTGTTAAAAAATGAATACGCATTTTGTAACATAATTATTCATCGGGCTTCCTTAAAAACTGCATCACCACGGCAGCAAATTCAGATGTTGATGCAGCATGATTATGATCGCCCGGCGTAACTGCAATTTCACCGTTTGGAAATATAGAAGCAAGTTCTTGCGCGTTGCCATTATCAATATCGCTATCACCATGAATTACCAGCACATTATTTTTAATTTTCGCCAACACTTCTTTTGGTATTGAAGGTTGATATTTTTGAAGCAAGGCAAGCGCTTTCTGATCTAATCCTGATTGCTGTACATATTGCACCATGCTATGTAATGATGCAACCGTATCGTACGTTAATGCTTCATAAAACATAATGCGGCGCGGCCATCGCGGGTTTGTAAAATCAGCTCCCATTCCCCCTAAAACTGCCCGCCTTATTCTTTTATCCCATACCAATAATCTTGCAGTTATAATTGAGCCGCGAGAATATCCAACCACATCATATTTATTTATGTTCAGGCTTTTCATCAGCAGCATTACATCTTTAGTTTCCGCATCGTATTGATACGCTTCATCGTTATGCGGCTTGCCCGACCTTCCATTGCCGCGCAAATCAATCAATATTACTTTATTACCGGCAGCAAGTAAACTATCGTACAACGCTGTGTGCTTCCATGAATTACTATTTACAATAAAACCATGCACCAATAAAACAGGAAAGCCGCTGCCATGTGTTTCATAATAAATTCTTGTACTGTCAAACGAAATAAAATAACCGGAATCAGCAACATTATTTTGCTGGGCAAATAAAATTTCATGATGCGCGAGCAGCATTAATATAACAACGATGTATCTATAATTTTTCATTCTTTATATTGAATCAGCGTTAACAATTTTGTTTACATAATAGTTTCCTAAATTGCTGCTGTTATACAAGCGAGCACTGCTTATTGCGGATATTTGCCATTTAAAAAATTAAGTTTCATCATGCGTTTATTAAGAATTATTTCCGTACCTGCTTTTATTATTTTCGGTTTCTCAGTTAATGCACAAACAAGCATTCATACACAGGCACCGGTTAATGCAAAAATATGGTACCAGCAGGATTCTGCTACTGATTTTGTTGATGGCATTAGCTTAAACCAGGCTTATGCTTTTCTTAAAGGAAAAAAATCAACGCCGATAATTGTTGCGGTAATTGATTCTGGTGTTGATACTACGCATGAAGATTTGAAAAAAATTTTATGGACAAACAAAAAAGAAATCCCCGGCAATGGCATTGATGATGATCATAACGGTTATGTTGATGATATACATGGATGGAATTTTCTTGGTAATAAAAATGGCGAAGATTTAGAGCAGGCATCAGATGAACGTTCACGCGTTTATTATAAGTATAAAGATAAATATGAAGGAAAAGATATTGATACTTCTTCTTTAAATGCAGATGACAAATGGACTTACAGTGAATGGAAAAAAGCAGCGGCAGATATGACTGTTTCAAGCAATGATCAAATGGAAGTAATGATGCTGGATGCATTGGATAAAACTTTGCGCAAACAAGATTCAGTTTTGCAAATAGAACTTGGCAAAAAAGAATATACAATTAATGATCTTGAACAAACATTCAACTTAAGCACCCGCGGAAGCCAGGCTAAAACAAGCTTTCTGAATATTTTAAAATTAGAACAAGTAGATTCTTCTACTACTAATACAGCTTTGCTTTCTGATCTTGAAGAATACCTTAGCAGTAAAAGAAATGAAATAGATAACAAAACATCTGCACCACAAGATTATCGTGCGCAAATAATAAAAGATAATTATGCTGACATCAACGATAAATATTATGGCAATAATGATATAATGGGCCCTGATGCAGATCACGGCACACATGTAACCGGAATTATTGCAGCAGAACGAGATAATAATATTGGTGTGAATGGCATTGCCGATAATGTACAGGTAATGATGATTCGTGCTGTGCCAGATGGCGATGAATACGATAAAGACATTGCGCTTGCAATAAGATACGCGGTGGATAATGGGGCAAAAGTTATTAACATGAGTTTTGGAAAAAGTTTTTCACCTGAAAAAAAATGGGTTGATGAAGCGGTGAAATATGCTGAAGATCACGATGTACTATTGGTGCATGCAGCAGGTAATGAATCAAATAATATTGATTCAGTTGATAATTTTCCAAACCCAAATTTTTTATATTTAAAAGATGAGCCAAAGAATTTTATTACGGTTGGCGCTTACGGCGATCCTAAAGTGAACAATGGAAAGTTCATTGCGTACTTTAGTAATTATGGTAAAAATTCGGTTGATGTTTTTGCACCCGGCGTAAAAATTTATTCTACGCTTCCAGGTAGTTATGGTTACCACGATGGAACCAGTATGGCTTCACCTGTTGTTACCGGCATTGCTGCATTAATACGTTCTTATTTTCCGCAATTAAGTGCCGAACAGGTAAAATATGCTATCACAAAATCAGCGCGGCAATACAGTGCAGAAGTAAACAAACCAATGCGTGATGATCCTTCAACTTACTTTTCAGTTACAATGAATGAACTAACTAACAATGGTGGATTTGCTGATGCTGAAACGGCTGTTAAACTTGCAGCAACATTAAAACCTGATGTAAAAAAGAACGAGAAAAATAATGTAAAACCTTTACAGAATAACCTGGAAAAAAATTAATAAAATGGCAAGACCACAAGCAAATGAATGTGCCACATATTATCAAAAATATATTGCACTGGCGCAAGGCGATACTATAAATGAGATTGTAAATAATCATGCATTTGACTTGCAGGAATTTTTCAATAATCTTCCGGATGATAAAGCAGATTTTGCTTACGCAGAAAATAAGTGGACGATAAAACAAGTGT
>JBDUEO010000235.1:0-5637 GCA_040002335.1 Parafilimonas sp.
TATATGGCGGTTTTTTTGGCGGTTTATTTTTTTTAATTACTGCTAATCTTATTCCATCAATACATGCGAATGCTGCTGATTTTTCTTTAATGGGTGCCGGCGCATCTATAATGGCTGTTGCCGTTGCTACAACATATATCGCTCCCAATTATCGCATATTTCCTATGTTGAATGGAGGCATTCCTTTGTGGGTATTAACATTGGTATTTGCAGCAATTGACCTTGGCACAATTGGCTTAAGTAACGGAGCTGTTGAAATTGCACACATTGTAAGTGGCTTTACAGGTTTCTTTTTTGTATACCAGTTGCAGCGTGGTAACGATTTGGGAAAATGGCTGATAAATTTAATGGATTGGATTAATAATCTTTTTAATCCTGAAAAAAGGCATAAGCCGGATGAATTGTTTTACAAAACATCCCGCAAACCTTATGATAAATCACACCGGTTCAGTCAGCAAAAGCTTGATGAGATACTCGATAAAATAAATGAAGATGGGTATCATTTGCTTACTGATGAAGAAAAAGAATTTTTAAAACAAGCAAGTAAAGAAAATCTTTAACTCCGGTTTTTAATTTTCATTTTAATGAAAAAATTTTTACTGTATGCATGGATAATATTTTGTATCATCCTGCTTGTATTATTCACTATATCTTGTTTAAGTACTTTTATTGCACCGCTTACTTTTTCGTACATAACTTTTTTTGCAATTGCCTTTCCCTATCTTTTTTTATTAATGCTGATTGCAGCCGCAATTAGTTTTTATATTTATAGAAAGCTGTGCTGGCTGTTGCTTATTTGCCTTCCGCCAGGGTTATTTAATCTTTCGCATGTTTTGGCAATTAATTTCCCGAAAAAATTTACCGATGTCAAAAAAGATTCTTCCATTTTTCGCATCATGACATGGAACGTACAAGACTTTGTTGATCTTTCTGAAAAGTCTGAAGTGCGTTCTAATATGCTTCATCTTATCACACAAAAAAACCCTGATGTTTTATGTGTGCAGGAATGTACAAATGTTGAAGGGGGCAAATGGCGGGTTTCTGTTCGCAGAGAGCTGGATTCAATGGGTTACAAATATCATTTTCTTTCAAACGATAATGTAACCACTAATAAAAGTGATGCGCTGGTATCGCGTGGCTGTGCCATATTTTCCAAAACATCTTTTGAAGACAGTGGCCGCGTACTTATAAGAAATGACGGTGAAAATGAGCATCTTATTTATGTAAATGTAAATTTTGATAACAGGCTTTTAAGAGTGTACACGGCACACCTTGCTTCTTTCGCATTGTATAGGGATACAGACAATGTAAAAAAAGATGTTTATCAAATTACTTATGATCGTAAACGCGCCATTCAATATAAGCTGCGCGAAGTAGAACAGTTGCATCAGAAAGAAACTAAAATTATTCGCGATACAATGTCAAGAGCTGTGTTGCCTGTTGTTTATTGCGGCGACATGAATGCAGTTCCATCTACGTACACTTATCGTTTTATAAAAAGCAATTTGCAGGATGCTTATCTTGAAGCCGGTTTAGGCATTGGCAACACTTTTTATAAAATTTTGCCGATGCTGAGAATAGATTATTGCCTGCCCGATCAGCGTTTTAATGTGTATAATTGTACTGTTATTAAACAAAAGTTATCTGACCATTATCCGGTTATAACAGATTTGCAGTGGAAATAAAATTTCCGGTAATTCGTTATTTCTAATTATTGCAAACTGTATGCGTAAGGCTATAAAAAAAATCCTGTTCGTTTTAACCATCGTGGTTTGCTTCCTGTACCTGCTTACATTGCTCGTTCCATATTTAAATCCGCAGCGGTGGTGGTTAATCGGTTTTCTTGGCCTTACATTTCCTTATCTTTTCTTTTTACTAATTTTCGTTTTTCTATTTTGGATAATTGTAAAACCAAAGCTTTCCCTTGTGCCTTTAATTACATTATTGTTTGGCGCAAAACAAATAAGCGTAACATTTGCTGCACATTTTTCTGCGACTGATATAACCAAAAAACCAGACAGTACATTTCGTATTATAAGCTGGAACGTTGCCAACATGTATGGCTTAAGTAACAATTCAGAAATTAAGCAACATAACAGAACAGAACTTGCTCAATCTGTACTTGACCTGCAGCCTGATATTATTTGCCTGCAGGAATTTAATCATTCATATACACAAGGTGATAACGCGGATAATATAGGGTTATTCAGCAAAAAATTTCCTCATTATTTTTATTCAAAAGATTTTAATAAAGAGAATGGTTATTATACATCAGGTTCCATTGTGTTTTCAAAATACCCGATTATAGATTCAGGCAAAATTGATTATCCCGGAAATTTTACAGGCAGTCTAATTTATATTGATATAAAAGTAAATGATGATACGCTGCGCATTTTTACAACACATCTTCAATCCTTCGGTTTTAATAATGCAGATTATTCTGAAATGAATAAAATAAAGAAGCGCGATGGCCAATCTATTGAAGCTTCCAAAAATATTTTTATAAAAATGAAAGCGGCTTTTACTAACCGCGGATTACAAACTGATATTGTAAACGGCCAAACAGATTCTGTTATTCATCGCTCAATTATTTGCGGCGATTTTAATGATGTGCCAACATCATATACCTACTTTCATATTCGCGGTAAGCGCCAGGATGCATTTCTTGAAAAAGGTTTAGGCGTTGGAAAAACATATAGTTCGTTGGCGCCCATGTTGCGCATAGATTATATTTTGCCCGATACTTCTTTCGCAATAAAACAATATGGAACTGTTGATGAAAATTTAAGTGATCACGTAATGCTTGTAAGTGATTTAAAATTGAAATAAACAATTATAAATTTTTTTACTGCTTACAATACAACGCGGTCAGACGCTTCAAAAGCGTCAGACCGATAACAGGAAATTAAGAATCAGCTTTAAAAACAGAACACTTAATGCCCTGTTTTTTGCCAAAAAAATGAGTTTATTCCTTTACAAATGATTTAGTAACTACATCATTTTGTGATTCAATTTTCAATAAATAATTACCGGCTTTCAATGAAGCAATATTGAGATTATAAGTACTGCTATTGACTACTGTCTGAAGTTTGATATTACCACTAAAATCAACAACACTTAATTGTACTTTTTGATTTGATAAGCCTTCAATATGCAAGCTGTTTGAAGCAGGATTTGGAGAAATTCTTATATCATTATTTGCAACTGCAATTACATTTGAATGATTGACAACTCCATTCACGCTTGTTGTTTGCAAGCGATAATAATTACTTCCTGATAATGGAGCAGGATCGGCGTATGTGTAGTTTGAATAATTGCTTGCATTTATTCTTGCAATAGAACTAAAGTGAATGCCATCATAACTACGTTGTACAACATAGTTGCTAATGTTATTATCATAATCCCACTCAATTCCATTATGATGCTGAATCCAGTGACGGATTTTTGAAATGAAGATTTGTTTTTGCGTTGCGTCTCCATCATAACGAGCAATATCAACAAACGATGTTCGTGTTAATTGAGAAGTGCCAGCTAATATAATTTTCCCATCTGTTTGGATATTGGCAGAATAAGCAATGTCTTCTCCATAAAAAAAAGTATTTTGAATTCCATTCACACCAAATGTTGAATCAACATTTCCGTTTGAGTTATATCTTATGATTGTGAAAGTTCCTGAATCCCCAACATTCGTATATCCTGCTGCAAGTATTTTACTATTTGCCTGTATTGCAACGGTTTTAGCATAAGCACTGCCCTCATTATATTGCGTGTAAGTATAACCATCGGAACTAAAATCAGTATCTGGAAATCCTTCTTTGGTAAAGCGGCCCACTTTTATATTGGCCTTTCCATTTTGAAAATAAAACAACCCACCGGTCACAATCCTTTCTTCTTTATCAATTGCAATGTCATTTAAAGCTGTACCGTTTGTTGCATCGGGGAAAGACATTTTTGCCAAACCGTTCTCACCAAAGCTGAGATCTGGAGTGCCGTTATTATTGTACTTTAATAGTATTTCATAGCCAGGGCTTAAACTACCATATCGACCTCCTACTATAATTTTATCATCGGAAGTTATTGCCACAGAGTTTATAGCTGCTGGCTGATCTAACGAAATTGTAGCAAGACCGGTATCACCAAAAGCCCGGTCAAAATTTCCTTGTGGTGTATAACAGGCTATAAAATTTCTTCCGTTGTCATTGATATCCTTGTGCAACTGGCCAACCACTACTATTCTTCCATCTTTTAATAAACCCAAGTCAAATGCTGCATCCAGTCCACCTGTTATATTTCCTATTATTAATCCGTTAACTCCAAAGCTTTCATCAGCGCTGCCATCAGCATTAAATCGCATAAGGGAGAAAGGGCCAAAAACTCCATTCTGCACAGCAAAGTTTCCTAACGCAATAATTTTTCCATCAGGCTGCAAGGCCATATGTTGAATAGTTGGTATATAAGTGTTAGAATCACCTAAGATATAAACACCGCGACCACTATCTGCAAAATTTACATCAAGGCTACCGTTTGTATCATAGCGGGCAAGCAAAGAGCCTTTTAAAAATATGTTCTCCTTATAATAACTTCCGCCGCCACCAATAATAATCTTTCCGTCGGGTTGTAAGAGGCTTGCATAGGCAACACCTTGATAATTTTCAGAAATCACTTTTCCATTCGTACCAAAACTACTATCTAATGTACCAGGTTGTGCAAAAACGTTTTTGCTAAAAAAGAGGATAATAAATAGAATAAATTTTGTTTTCATATTTTAATTTTTATTCAGTTTGAGGTAATACTAAATGACCATCACAAAGTGTACTGGTGTTACAAAGAGTTGGGTTTTCAGTCTGATTGCATTCTCTTTTATTTTCACAATCTCTAAAAAAAGATTCTCCTGTTGCTCCAAACGGTAAAACAGGCGTGCCAGGATGATGAATTCTATTCCACATGATAGCGTGTGAAAAAACTGCAAAACGACCAGCCATATATTCTTCAGTAGTTTTCTGATTTGTGGCTGACGTTCCAAAAGTACTACCGTACGTGCAAGGAGTACAATCATCTATAGCTTTAGCGCTTGTTATTATACCGCATGACACGCAATCGTCATCCAACCCATGATGCATAGAGCAATCTACATAAAGCTCAGAATATTTATTTAATTGTTTCATTACATGATACATGTTCAATGAGCTTAAGCTTTTTAATTCAATAGTAGTACCAGCTATTGCCTTTTGTATAAAAGTATTACCTGTAACAGGGGTACAGGTATAAATATTAAAAAAATGGTTTAGGTTCTGCAGAAGATAAAGGATTCAAGAATTGTTAACCTTGGTTTGGCTAAGCTGAAATTAGTTCTCGCCTAACGATTTAGTTTGCTAAAAGTAAGAAAAAAATAAGTAACCAAAATAACTTTAATTGATGCTTTAGGTTTTCGCCGATCAAGTAATTATCCATAACAATCACCGAAGTTTATTTTGATTGATACAAATCAAATTGAATATTTGTAATACATTCTTCACATTAATAAAACTGTTATGAAAAAATTGATTGCATGCCTTTCTTGCTGCTTTTTTAGTTGTTGCTTGTTTGCACAAATTGATGCTGGGCTTTTTCGTTATCCTGACGTTTCTGCAACGCAAA
>JBDUEO010000236.1:0-5631 GCA_040002335.1 Parafilimonas sp.
TCAAGACCAGCTTCGCTCAAGTGCAAGCAGTATTTTAACTGATCAGTTAAACCAGCTTGCAGGCAGTTTAATAAAAGGTGTGGATGTAAATTTCGGCTTAACCTCAGGCACTGATTATTCTACAGGCCAGGCTGCAGAACGCACGGATTTAAATGTTGGCGTTTCAAAAAAATTATTAAATGACAGGCTGAAAGTAAACGTGGGAAGCAATTTTCAGTTGGAAGGCCCATCTAATTCAAACCAAAGTGCAACTAATATTGCAGGCGATCTTTCAGTTGATTACCAGCTTACAAAAGATGGACGCTATTACATTCGCGTGTATCGTTTAAACGATTATGAAGGTGTTATTGATGGTCAGGTTATTGAAACCGGCGTAAGCTTTATTCTTACGTTTGATTATGATAAACTGAGCGAGATTTTTAATGGCAGAAAAGAACATAAACGTATTAAAAAATTAAATAAAGAAACAGATAAACATTATAGTGACATAAAAGCTGCGCAAAAAGCTAAGCAAGCTTCGCAGCAGCAGCCACAATAATTAACCCGAAAGAAATTTTGAATAAGATGAAAGAATTATTGTTGCTAAAAGATGAAGCCCGTAAATAATAAAAGATGAATTTTAAAAGATTAATATTATTTGTTGTTACAATTATTTTTGTTTCATCATGCAGTAACACAAAACAGCTTGGTGCAAATCAAAATTTATTTATTGGCTCTGCATCAAAAATAAAATCAACTGATAAAATTTCTCATTCAACAAAAAAAACACTTACTGCTGATATGCAGTCGCTTGTTCGTCCAAAACCAAATTCAACAATACTTGGTGTAAGGTTTAAACTAACTGTTTACAATTTGGTGAAAGAGCCAAAAAAGAAAAAAGGTTTAAAATATTGGCTGAAATATAAAGTAGGCGAACCACCTGTGCTTGCATCTAATTCAGCACTGGAAAAGAACAGGGAAGTAATACAAAATCATTTAGAGAATAAAGGCTATTTCAGAGATTCTGTATTAATGGATACAAGTATCAAAAATAAAAAACTGAAAGTTACTTATACTGCAATGATTGATACGCAGTACACTATAAAACAAACAACTTATCCAGGTGATTCGAGTACGCTTTCTAAAAATATTGTAAAACATTCGGTTGGAAAAAAATATACATTGCTAAAACCAAACGATCCTTATGATCTTGATGCTATAAAAGCAGAACGTACACGCATTGATGCAAGGTTAAAAGAGTTTGGCTTTTATTATTTTAGTCCTGATTATTTAATAGCAAACGTTGATTCAACAATTGGCAGGTATAAAGTAGATATTGATATGCGAATAAAGCCCGAAACGCCTTTACCTGCACGGCAGCAATATTTTATAAATGACGTGTATGTATTTGCAGATTTTGATATTAATGGTGATACAAGTTTAATTGGTGCAAAGCATTTTGATAATTACACTATTATTGATCCTGATAATAAATTCAATCCAAAATTATTTGGCAGAACGCTTGTGTTTAAACCAGGTGATTTATATAAACGAACTGCACATAATTTATCATTAAATCGTTTAATAACACTTGGCGTATACAAGTTTGTAAAAGTGCGTTTTGAACCGGGTGATACAGCTAATCAACTTAATGCGTTTTATTACCTTACGCCAACCAATAAAAAATCTATACGCTTCACTGTTTCTGCATTGCAAAAATCCAATAATTCAACGGGCACTGCATTTACAATTGACTGGCGCAACAGGAATGTATTTCGGGGCGCAGAATTATTAACTGTTTCGGCAAATGCAGGATTCGAAAAGCAACTGTCTTCCGGCGGAAATACAAGCATACTTTCAACCGGCATAGAAACGGATTTATACTTGCCACGTATTCTTGCACCGTTTCATTTAAATACAAGCAGCGCGTATGTGCCTCAAACAAAATTTGCGCTCGGTTATCAATTATATAACAGCACTTCGGAGTATCTGCTAACATCTATCACCGGCAGTTACGGTTATATCTGGAAAAACAGCATTACCAACGAACAGCAATTAACACCTATCAATATAAACTATGTTGAACCTGCAAATATTACAGATAGTTTTCAACACTTGATTGATACAAATGTTGCTGTTCGCCGCAGTATAGAAAAGCAATTTATTCTTGGTTCAATTTATAATTATAATTACACTTCACTTGCAAAGCCAAATACGCATCTTAATAATTTTTATTTCAATGGCAATGTTGATGTGTCAGGAAATGTATTAGGATTACTCACAGGCGCTAATGCCAACAAGGGAAAACAAAAAGAAATTTTTAATACGCCGTTTACGCAATACATAAGATTGGAAGCAGACTTCAGGCATTACCTGCGTTTAGGCAATCAGTTTAGATCGTTAAATACAAGAATAGATGCAGGTGCTGGTTTTGCTTATGGAAATAGTTATAATATGCCTTTTATAAAAGAATTTTTTGCCGGCGGCGTTAGCGATTTGCGTGGGTTCAGAGCAAGAACATTAGGGCCGGGTTCTTATTATGCAGGCAATCCAAAAGATACTTTCATATTCGATCAGCCTGGTGATATTAAATTATTAACGCAGCTTGAATATCGTGCTAAACTATTTTCTATTGTGCGGTACGCATTTTTTGCTGATGCAGGAAATGTTTGGACAACAAAAGCAGATACATTAAAACCAGGCTCAAAATTTACAAGCCAATTTTTAAACCAGTTTGCAGTTGATGCCGGAGCAGGTTTAAGATTTGATATAAATATTCTTGTATTAAGATTAGATGTAGCGTTTCCATTACGGTTGCCTTATACTTTGCCAGGTGGTGAAAAATATAAAGTAGATTTTGGAAGCAGCGAATGGCGAAAGAATAATCTTGTCTTTAACCTTGCAATTGGTTATCCTTTTTAACCAGGCTTTTTATTCACCAATTGTGTCAGCACTTTCATTAAAACCTTTTCATCTTTTGTTAAGCCGGTGTTTTCATCAGGTTCTTCTATGCCGTCAAGTTCATTTAAATAATTTTTGATCTCATCATTTTCATACATATTTATAATTCCCGGATGCACATAATATTTTTTGCAAACTGTTCTGGTGTTGCCGAGTTTTATACTTACTTCATTTAGTGCAGTTACAATATTTGATTTTCGTTTTGATTCTGTATCTGCTTTTTCTAATATTTTTAATGAACGAAGCATTTGCAAAGAACCAGCCCACGTTCTGAAATCTTTTGCTGAAAAATCTGACCCGGTAATTTCTTTTATATAATTATTCAGCATGCTTGAGTCAATGCTTCTGCGCTCTTTGTTTTCATTGTAATATTGAAACAGTTCTTTACCCGGAATGTCCCTGCAATCTTTTACAGCTTTTGCAAGCCGCTTATTTTTTAAAGATATATTATGTGTTTTGCCACTCTTACCTTTAAAAGCAAACGTCATTTTGTTACCATCGATTATTACATGCTTATCTTTAAAGGTGGTCAATCCAAAAGAGCCATTCATCTTTGCATATTCTGCATTGCCAACACGTATATATGTTCTTTCCATAACACTAATAACGGTTGCTAATACCTTTTTTTCTGACAGGTTTTTAAGCTGCATATCTTCCTCCACTTTCAAACGCAATTGAGGCAACACTTTTCCAAACTCATATAGTTTATGAAATTTAGTTTCGTTGCGTAAGGAATTCCATAATGCGTGGTAGCGATATTGTTTTCGCTTCCTAGAATCATAACCGGTTGCCTGTATATGGCCATTTTCATAATAACAAATCCAAACGTTTTCCCAAGCCGGTGGTAATACAAGTTTCTTTATACGTGTTAGCTGATTTTTATCTTTTAAAGGTGAATTTTCAAATTTGTATAAAAAACTCTTACCTTTTTTTATCCTGATAATTCCTTGTTCATTATCGTGAACATACATCAGGCTGGCTGCTTTGGCAGCACGCAAATAATCTTTATTTATTTTGATAAATTGATCGTGCGATATATTCACTTCATTCATTTCAATCGCTTTCATTATTGATAAGATGGGCAGTATTATGATATAAGCGCTTCAATTGCTTTAAGAGATAACGGTTTTTCAATTATTGTTAAACGAGGGCTTTCCGGGATTGAAGGAACAAATTTATAGGCGCTTATTAAAAATATAGTTGTCATCGGTAATTCTTTCAGAAACCATTCAGCTTTTGTCCAGCCCTGCGAATCGGGAAGGTTGTTATCAAGAAAAATTATATCAGGAGAAAAATTCAGTGCTTCCCTTATTCCATCAGCCAGTTTGTGTGAAACAACAACTTCATAATTTTGCTTAACAAAAAAGTTTTTTAGCAATAAGCACAAATCTGTCTCATCGTCAATTATCAAAACTTTTTTTAACCTCATATAAATAATAACCAATAAAAAATATGCCTAAGTTAATTTTTGAAATTATTTGGCTTTAAAAGGAATAATTCAAAAAAATATTTAAATCACTTCGGCTGCTTTTAGCCAATAAGAATGTATCTGTTCTACTATGAATAGCAGCTCATCAAAGGTTGTTGGTTTTACTATATAAGTGTTTGCACCAAGATCGTAACAACGTACAATTTCTTTTTCATTTTTTGTAGTAGTGAAAACAACAATGGGTATTCTTTTGAACAAATGATGTTGTTTTAATTCAAGCAATACTTCGCGGCCATCTTTTTTGGGCATGTTTAAATCCAATAAAATTATACGTGGTATTGCATTTTTTGCGTCATTTAAATAAGACAATAATTCTATACCATTTTCAACAAAATCAAGTGTATCATTATATCCTTTTTCTTCAAAAGCAGTTTGTATAAGAAACCTGTCATCAGCATCATCTTCAGCAACAAGAATCTTCATATAATTTTGTTTTATGCGAAAGTATATATATTTCATTGCAATATATCTGCAGGAAAATACAAATGAATTTCAGCACCTTTTGTTTCACTTCCATCGCCATCAATCCAACCATTATGGTTTACCATTATGCGTTTACAAATTGCAAGACCCATTCCCTTTCTTTTTAAATCGTCACTGCCATAATTATGAAGACGTTGAAAAGGCATAAAAAGTTTTTCTTTAAACGCAGGGTTAAATCCAATGCCATTATCCTGAAATTTTATATGATAATATTCTTTCCAGGATGATTGCGCTGGCAAATTTTTTATAGCCGTTGATTTTATTTTTTGAACTGAAATTATAATTGCTAAACTTCTTTCACTCGATTGAAACGCAAAAGAATTTGAAAAAAGATGCGTGAACAATTTTTGTAATTGATCTGAAGAACCGTACACAGCCGGCAATTCTGCTTTAATAAGTTTATAAATTTTAGGCATTTCACTTTGTTGAAATTCTTTTTCAACTTCACTTATTATGTTATCTAAAAAAACGGTTGTGAAAGATTGTTTTGCCTGCACAATATTGGTAAGCTCAACAAGATCTAAAATAAGGCCGTGCAATTGTGCAGCAGAACGATTTATTTTTTCAACGATTACTGCACTTTCATTTTGCAAATTATTTTTGTTTAACATGCGCAACCTGTCAGAAAAAATTCTGATCTTTCTTAATGGTTCCTGTAAATCGTGCGAAGCTGCAAAAGCAATTTGTTCAAGCTCTACGTTGTTTTGGTTAAGCTGAAT
>JBDUEO010000237.1:0-5616 GCA_040002335.1 Parafilimonas sp.
AACGTTGCGTTGGTTGAAGAGAATCGTTATCACCAAAAATTCCGCCGCCTTTTAATGGTGAATAATCTGCAGTTAATTGCCATTGCAAAATGCTTAAAGGCTGGCAAATGTTTAATAACCGAACATATAAATTAATTTCTTCCAGCGCATACGTTTGTTCCTGAAAAATTTGCGGATAATTCCATGCAGCCGCATCAATACTTCCTTCGCCAACGATTAGAGGTAAATGCATTTGCGTTGCGGCATCAGCCCACTTCTGCAAAATTTCTGTATCCCATCCACGCCATGAATGAAATGAAATTGCGCCGATGTATTGATGTGTTGAAGCATCTTTTAGTGCAGGTAAAATAAAATCGAAAGTGGTGGCATCAGAATTGTCGCCCAACAACATTTTTGTTTGTAATCCATGTGAAGCAAAATAAGCGCCAAGACCTTTTATCAATGTTGCATGCTCTTCACCTGTTTGCCGGATGTTGATGCCAAGATCAGATTCATTGAATGAAAATAATTTTACATCAACACCATAAGCATCTTTTAAATACTGAATATAATCTGCAATGGATTTATAAATTTCCTGTGCCTTTGTTGAATCAAGCGGATTACCCCATGCTTCACCTTGCTGATGGCGAAAATGTAACTCGCCTGTTACTGCCCATTTTGGAGGAAACCATGCCGTAAGAATAATTGGAATATTCATTTTGCTTAAACGCTGCGCCATTTCCATTGATTCTTTTACATGCGGATGCAGTTTGCCTGCTTTTGCAGAATCAATGGGGTTGCTGTTTTCAACGGGTTGCCACAACATCCACGGCATCTCAACACGTGCATAAGCAACACGCATATTATCTAAGCAATAATTAATTACCTGCGGATCAAGTTTGGGATTTTGTAAACGAAAATTTCCGCCAAAACCTGCAAACACGCGGCCTCGTTTTGAAGGATTGATGGTAACAGTTACAGGTGTTTTATCAATTGTTCCGGTTGCTTTAATGGTAAATGATCTTTCGCCCGTTTCACCATTTTTGAAGCTGCCTTTTTTTATTGGAATGAGTACATGAATATATTGGTCGTCATTATTTTTTTTGATGAGAAGTGTTGTTGTACTATCAAAATCAAATTCAAATTGCTGCTGTGGTACAGTAATTTTTATGCCTGTTGAAGTAACTGAAAAACTATCTTTTTGTTTAGCAATATCGTATGTTGATAATGTATTTTGTTTTGGATTGATCAATTGCAAACTGCCTGAAGCATAACCAATAACATAAGGCAATTTTAAATCAAAATATAAACCTGATATTGTTGTATCTTTTTTTGATGTAAACTGAATATTTATTTTGGAAACACCTTTGCTTATGTCTTCAATTTGTTCAACAAAATAAAAACTATCAATGTTTGTATTAATGATTTGTTTGTTTCCATCACGCAAATATTTTGGTCTTTGCTTTTCTTTTCCGGTTGATATTATGTTTGAATTATCAGTATTAATTACATCAATACTCGATTCAAAATTCATCAACTGCCCATCAATCCGAATGCCTTTTAAATTGCCCCATGCTTCCACTTCTGTTTGCGCTGTGGCATGATGAAACAAATTAAACGCGATTATAACTAATGCAATAAACAGCTTATAATATTTCATCTTATAAATTGGTTTTAAACATTGTGCCTTTGCAGTTCATTAATTAAACCACTAAGGCACCAAGACACTAAGAAGGTTTTTAAAAATAATTTTTTGATTGTTTTGTAACCTTAGTAGAAATCGTATGCCGAAATTTTTAACCTTATTACATTATTAAAATTGAGTTGTAACTCAATAAGCTAATAAGGTTGATTTATTTACCTGTTGCTTTTTCTAATAAGGTTTCATTCATATCAGTACAAAATATGTACAATTAAATTCAATCAGCTTCTTAAACTTATTTGTTCTTTCATCAACACAAATTATTTATTTAGATCAATAGAACGCGCAACGCCTTTTTCATTTGTAATAACAATGTTGCGCATGTTTGCATTTGCTGTTATAAACCTTGATGATTGCGAGAGAAATGAATTACCATAATAGAATTCCTGCTTTTGAATACTTCCGTTTTTATAATGAATAAAGGCGCTGACATCATCAGGATTTGCTTTGATGATCTGTACATTTTTTCTTAGTTCAAATAGTTTTATTGAATCTTTATTCTGACTGGCTGCGGCAAGATATTTTCCGGAAGCGCCTTCAAGTTTTACCAATGCTTTGCCATCGCCGGGAATATAAATACCACTTTTTAAAATTGATAATGGCTGAAAATTTCCTTTGCCATCACCTTTTAAAAGCAAGCCATCCAAGGCATCATACCTGCCAACAGAAACTTCTGTTCCATAATCATTCCCATTGATTAATACATCTAAATTGCCATCACCATCAAAGTCATCTGCAACCATTCCATTTAACGTTGAAACCTGCGCCTGTAAAGGCAAAGGAATCATTGTAAATTTTCCATTGCCATCATTTCTTAAATAACATGATTGCAGCATAGTCGCTTTTAAACGCAATGCATTTTTGCGCATGGCAGGCGTAAGAATACTATCCATTGTTGACGTTGCAAAGGATTTATAAGAAGTAAATCTTCTTTTAGTGCTGATCATTTCTTTCATCATATCATCTCTGCCAAATGCGGGAAACTCCTGCATTATTCCATTTTTATCAGGCAAAAACAAAGAAGGTACGGCATCATAATTTCCGTTGCCATCAAAATCTTTTGCAGTTACATACACCGGGTATTTTTCACTTGCCTGATAAAGCATATTTAAACCAGCATTACCTACAATATAATCTGTTCTGCCTGTGTGCCTGAAATCGCCGCCAACTATTGAATTCCACCAGCCTGGTTTATCTGCAACGCCGCAAGTTGATGTAACGTTTTTAAATGTGCCGTTTACATTTTTAAAAAAAGTTACGGGCATCCATTCGCCGGTAAGTATTAAATCTGTTTTTCCATCGCCATCAAAATCTGTAAACAGCGCATCGCAAACCAAACCAATATTTTTAAGTTCGGGTGCAACTTCATTCGTAACGTCAGTAAAATGTGCAACACCATTCTTTGAATCGTTTCTTAAAATAAAACTGCTTACCGGTTTTGGATAATTCCATGGTTCAACACGGCCTGACACAAATAAATCTAACTTTCCATCATTATTATAATCAAATGCACGCACGCATAATTTGCTGGTATGATTTTGCGGCAACGCTAATGAATCCAATGTAAAATTTCCTTTCCCATCATTAATATACAACCTGTCCTGGTAACCATCGTCGCCCGGTTTTAGTTCGTAGCCACCGCTTGCAATATAAATATCCGGCTTGCCATCTCCGTTCGCATCAAATAAAAGAATGCCTTCATCTTTATATTTTTTTGTGTTGGTAGTTACATTAGGCAACAGATCTTTTTGAATGAACTTTCCGTTTGGCTGTTGCAAAAAAATCTGTGCATGTTTATATGAATTTCCGCCAACAATTAAATCGTCCAATCCATTTCCATCAACATCGCCTGCGGCCAAAGCAGGTGAATATTGCGATAGTTTATGCGGCAATAATTTCTGAATATTAAAATCAACAAAATCGTAATCTTTATCTTTAAAATTAATTCCGGATGCATTTGTTATTTCTTTAAACAATGCTGATGAATCAATTAATTTTTGCTGATGATCAATGTTTTCGTTTGCATTTTTAATGTTTACAATTATTGTTTGATTTGATTTTACATTGTTGATGGTTTGCTTTTTATTATTGTTCCATTCAATTACAACAGAATCAATATTGGTTGTTTTGCCTAAGCCAAAATGTGCGATGCATTGTATGGTTGATAAATAACCGCGATATGGATTGTTATCGTATTTCTGTAGTTTATTATGATCGTAATAAATGGTTGCAATAGCGCCAATGCCGTTTATATTTTGTGGCCCGCCTTTAAATTTTATTTGCAGGAAATGATTAGCGCTGTCTTCATCCGCCGAAGTATTTCTGTAGAGTAAAGCTTTGTCATTAATGTTATTGATCACCATATCCATTGCGCCATCATTATCAAAATCTGCATATGCAGCGCCATTGGAAAAAGTTGGAATATTTAAACCCCAATTGGTACTTTCATCGCTAAAAGTAAGATTGCCGTTATTATGAAAAGCATAGTTATGTAATTTGATTTCGGGTATTTGCCGTAACAGATCTGATTTGGAAGCAATGCCATTTGCATCTTTGCGATAGTTAATAAAATCGTGATCGCTTACATCTTTCGGAAAACCATTTGTTACAATAATATCACGATAACTGTCATTATCAAAATCAGTTACAAGAGGTGTCCAGCTCCAGTCGGTTTGTGCCACGCCGGCCATAAAACCAATGTCACTAAAAACCGGCGCGCCAACAGAATCGTTTTCATTAACCCGCGGGCCTTTATTTATTTGTAAAGTATTGCGCACATATTGGTATTCATAACCATTGGCATCAAAATTTTGATAAGTAATATAGCTGTCTGCAGACATCATCATTTTCTTGCGAAGGTTATCCTGCGGGTTCATATCCAGCTCAATTACATCGGGCAAACCGTCATTATTAATATCTGTTACATCTTGCCCCATCGAGTTAAACGAAGTATGTTTAAAATATTCTTTTACGCGGTTGGTAAAAGTTCCATCATGATTATTGATGTATAAAATATTGTTTGATATAAAATCATCAGACACATAAATATCTTTCCAGCCGTCATTATTAATATCGCAAATTGTTGCGGAGTGGCCATAACCATCATACGTCATTCCTGCCTGCGCAGAAACATCATGAAAAACAGGATGCTTTAAAACAGGATCCCAATCATTACGATAAAGCCTGCCAATACTTGGTTCCTTAGCGCCGCCATTGCGCTGAATAAAAACGGAAGGATTATTGCCGATAGAAGCTGCGTTTACAGTCAGGTACATATCAAGATCGCCATCATTATCATAATCAAAAAAGCTTGCCATGGTTGATTGCAAATGCATATCAAGCCCGTATTCTGCAGCTTCATCTTTAAAATGCGGAATGCCGTTTTTATCTATGCCCTGGTTTATGTATAAAACATTTCGCCTTTGCAATGAATCTTTTAAAATGGTGTTGCAGATATATATATCCATGAGGCCATCATTATTTATATCAATTACAGACACGCCTCTTGCCCACCTGCCCATATCGCTAACACCGGCTTTTTCTGTAATATCCTCAAACTTAAAACCGCCTTTATTAAGATATAGTTTGCAGGGAACCATATTTCCGGTGAAGAAAATGTCCTGCCTTCCATCGTTATTAAAATCGCCAATACCTACGCCACCACCGTTGTAAATATTTACAATATCCAGCGGATTCATGGAATCACTTTCGGTGATGGTATTATTGAAAGTAATGCCTGAATGTGCTGAAGAAATTTGTTGAAAGAGTGTTTTCTTTTTACAGGAAACCAGAAGCAGCACAGACAAAAAAAGTAGGATAAAACGAACTTTACTCATAGTGATTAACTTAAAAAAAACATCATAAAATTACTTACTAATATACGCCAGTATTTTTTTGGTTTCCTGCGGATAAACAGCAATATGATGTGTGTGAAC
>JBDUEO010000238.1:0-5608 GCA_040002335.1 Parafilimonas sp.
TTTTTAATACAATACGAAATGTGTTTGAGTTGTATGGCTTTCAACCGTTGGAAACGCCTGCAATGGAAAATCTTGAAACACTGACAGGAAAGTATG
This sequence comes from Parafilimonas sp., assembly GCA_040002335.1. Lineage (GTDB taxonomy): Bacteria > Bacteroidota > Bacteroidia > Chitinophagales > Chitinophagaceae > Parafilimonas. The sequence continues at coordinate 97 of JBDUEO010000238.1, forward strand.
GTGAAGAAGGTGACCAGCTTTTATTTAAAATTTTAAATAACGGTTTACACAGGCCTGAAAAAAAAGAGCAGACAAAACAAGATTTTGAAAAAATATTGGAAGGCAAAAACGTTCCATCAATTACAGAACGTGCATTGCGTTACGATCTCACCATTCCATTTGCGCGGTATGTTGCAATGAATGCAGGCAAATTAAATTTTCCATTTAAGCGTTATCAAATACAACCTGTGTGGCGTGCAGACCGTCCGCAAAGAGGAAGATACCGCGAGTTTTATCAATGCGATGCAGATGTTGTTGGAAGTAATTCTTTATTGAATGAAATTGAACTACTGAATATTTATAAAGATGTTTTTAAACAATTAAAACTTGATGTTGAAATAAAGATCAACAACAGAAAAATATTAACTGCGCTTGCTGAATTATGCGGCGGCAGCGATAAAGTAGCTGACATTACAGTGCCAATAGATAAACTTGATAAAATTAGCTGGGAAAAAATAAGAGAAGAGTTATTGGAAAGAGGATTGATGACGCAGCAAATTAATTTAATTGAACAATACATTTTAATTGATGGTAGTAATTATACCAAATTAGAAAAGCTGCAATCATTAATTGGTGAAATTGAAATTGGAAAACAGGGAATTAAAGAACTTAAATTTTTAATTGATTTTCAAAATAACAATGAAGATCTTATTATTGATTTTACACTTGCACGCGGCTTAAATTATTATACCGGAACAATCATTGAAATAAAAGCTTTGAATGTGCAAATGGGCAGTATTGGTGGCGGTGGAAGATATGATGATCTTACTGGTTTATTTGATGTACCAAATCTTTCAGGCGTTGGTGTAAGCTTTGGTGTTGACAGAATTTATGATGTATTAGAAGAGTTGAAATTATTTCCATCTTCATTACAGCAATCAACACAGGTTTTATTTTTTAATTTGGGTGAAGCAGAAAGCAAAGCTGCTTATGTTTTAATGCAGCAATTAAGAGATAGAAATATTAAATGCGAAATTTATCACGAGTTATCAAAGTTTGATAAACAATTTAAATACGCCGAACGAAAAAACATTTCTTACATCGTAATTATTGGCAGCACAGAACTTGAATCAAACACCTGCACTATAAAAAATATTGAAACCGGGAAACAGGAAACTATTCAGCAACCAGCGCTTCTTACTTTTTCTTTCGCATAAAAAATATGCAGCACTAACACATTTTTTTTATCCATCCGGTAAAAACAAATTCTTTATTTAAACAGCTTTGGCGTACGACAGGTTGTTATTTGCAACAATTTAATTTATTGCACAAGCCATAACTGCTTAACATATATATTTGGATACAACTTTTATAATTGCTTCACCTAAAATTTTCACCATGAAAAAGCTTTTGCTGCTAAGCTGCCTGCTTATTTTTTCATTAATGATTTTTGCTCAAAATATTATTAAAGGAAAAATTACAGATGCAGAAAACAAACTGCCGGTTGCCGGCGCTTCTATTGTAATTAAAGGCGAAAAAAAAGGAACTGTTTCAGACAATGAAGGAAATTTTTCTTTGCCTGTTTTATCATCATTAAAAACAATTGTAGTTTCTTCAATTGGTTATGCTGAACAAGAAGTTAGTATAACGGGAAACACAATTAATATCCAACTTACACAAACCTCAAAAGCTTTAAATGAAGTTGTTGTTGTGGGATATGGAACATCAACCAAAAGAAAACTTACCGGCAACATTGCCAAAATAAAAGGTGCTGATGTTGAAAATATTGAAGTGCCAAATTTTACGCAGGCGTTGCAAGGCCGCGCTGCAGGCGTGTTTGTTCAATCGCAAAGTGGTAAACTTGGCGAAGGAATTGAAATAAGAATTCGCGGCACAGGTTCCATCAATGCAAGCAATAATCCTTTGTATGTGGTAGATGGCATTCCTATCAACAGCGATAATTCCTATTCAGGCAATCCTTTGGCCGATATAAATTTTAATGATATTGAATCTTTTGATATTTTAAAAGATGCCGCCGCTAAAGCAATTTATGGTTCAAGAGCTTCCAATGGCGTTATTCTTATCACCACAAAAAAAGGCAAAGCAGGTAAAACAGGTTTTGATGCAAATATTCAATATGGAATAAACCGGCCAACACATTTGCGTGGATTTTTAAATGCAAAAGAATACGTTGACCTGTTGCTTGAAGCGGCAAATAACCGCGACGATATTGATGGTTACACATACAACGATCCTGATTCTTGGACGGAATATGCGAAATATAAAATGGATACATATTCCGGCTATGCTGACTGGCGCACTGGCAAAATAAATACCAACTGGGAAAAACAGGCTTTTAATTATAATGCCAATACATATTCTGCTAATATTTCTGCTTCGGGCGGAACGGACAAAACAAAATTTTATACAAGCCTTGGTTATGATAATGAAGATGGAATTGAAATTGGAAATAATTTTCGCCGCATTTCGGGCCGCCTTAATCTTGATCAAATTGTAAGTGATAAATTTAAACTTGGTTTTAATTTAAGTTTAGCGCAAACATCATCTGCACGCGTACCCGGCGACCAGGAATTTACAAGCCCGTTGCAAATGGTTGCTTTTGCGCCCATAACACCTATACGAAACAAACAGGGAAATTTATATAATGAACCTGTTACCACGTATCCAAACCCGTTGGTTGATTATGAAAACAGTCATTATAATTCTGTTTCTTATCGCAGTTTAGGCAGTGTATATGGCCAGTATAATTTTTTGCCTTCATTCTATTTCAGGTCTGAATTTGGCATTGATAATTCAAACCAAAATGATGATTCTTATTATGGGCCAACAAGCTATTATGGCTCGGGCATTGGCGGCCTTGGTGAATCAGATTGGTTCAGGTCTCTTGTGTACAATACCAATAATTATTTCACGTATAAAAATGTTTTTGATAAGCATGATGTAGAAGCAACTGCCGGTATGAGTTATGAAGATTATACAGATGATTATGCCAATGTAAAAGGCCAGGATTTTCCTGTTCCGCAATTACAAAAATTAGCAAGCGCAGGCACAATAATTGGCGGCACTTCCAATTCAAATGAGAAAACAGTTCTCTCCTATTTTGGACGTGTAAATTATGCGTACAATGAAAAATATTTGCTCTCGCTTAGTGGCAGGTTTGATGGCTCATCTGTTTTTGGCGCACACAACAGGTACGGTTTTTTTCCTGCGGCTTCTGCAGGATGGATTTTATCTGATGAAAGCTTCTTAAAAAATTCAACTTTTATAAATTATTTGAAACTAAGAAGCAGTTATGGTTTAACCGGCAATGATGGTATTTCTTATTACAGTTCTTTAGGTTTATGGAACGGCATTTCTTATGGTGGAAGTTCCGGTCTTGCGCCTTATCAATTAGCCAACGCAAATTTGAAATGGGAAAAAGAACATGAGTTTGATATTGGTATTGAGTTTGGATTTTTAAAAAACAGGTTTAGTGGCGAGCTTGATTATTACGATCGCAAAACTATTGGCTTACTTTTTAATGTTCCGGTTCCCGGCAATTCAGGTTTTACAAGCCAGCTTGTAAACATCGGATCAATGGATAATAAAGGCATTGAAATAGTGCTTAATTCAGACAACATTGTTTCAAAAAATTTTAAATGGAACACAAGTTTAAATGTTTCGAAAAACAGGAATAAAGTTTTAAAGCTTGATGGGAAAACAGACATTATTCCAAGCGATAATCCCAGATTTTTAAATGCATTAATAGTTGGCCAAAGTATTGGTGTTTTTTACGGTCCTAAGTACGCTGGTGTTGATGTGCAAAACGGCGATGCGTTGTATTATACACAAGATGGCAAAACAACAAATGATTATAATGATGCCGGAAATTTTATTGTTGGAAATCCGAATCCTGTTTGGATTGCAGGCATAACAAATGACATTTCTTATAAAGGATTTGATTTGAATTTTCTTTTCCAGGGCGTATTTGGAAACCAGGTTGAAAATGGCGCTGCTGTGTTTATGACGAATGGTTTTCAAACATGGGATAATCAAACTTCTGATCAGTTAACCCGCTGGCAAAAACCCGGCGATATTACCAACACGCCGCAATTAAGATTACGATTAGATAATGGTGAAGATGCATCAAGCAGGTTTGTATATAATGCAAGCTATGTTCGCTTAAAAAATATAACGCTGGCTTACACTATTCCAACTGCAGTTTTAAACAGGCTAAAATTTCAATCGCTGAAGGTGTATGTTTCTGCGGTAAACCTTGCAACGTTTACAAAATATCCGGGTTGGGATCCTGAAGTAAATACAGATGGGCGTGATGCAAACAACAGGAACCAGGGAAGTGATTTTTATTCGCCTCCGCAAATAAAAAATATTTCTATCGGTGTAAAAATTGGATTTTAAATCAACAAAAATTTCGATGATGAAAAACTTAAAATATTTAATATTATTTACAGCCATACTTTTTTCATGCAATAAAAAATTAGATGTTTCGCCAACCGGTTCTGTGCCTGAAGAAAGTGTTTTTAGTGATGATGCCAGTATTCAAAAAGCATTAATTGGAGCGTATGATGTAATGACGGGCGGTTATCTTTTAAACGGCGATCTGCAATTGTATTCAGAATTGTTGGGCGCAGATGATGAAGTAAGATGGGACGGTACTTACGATCAGCCCAATCAAATTTATCAAAAGAAAATGTTGGTGAATAATGACTGGATTGCATCAACCTGGCAAAATGCTTACAAAGCAATTAATATTTGCAACAACATAATTGCATCAATAAATAATGTAAAACCAAATGACCAGGATAGAGTGAAAGGCGAAGCTTTATTTATACGTGGCGAAATGTATTTTGAACTTGTAACGTATTTTTCAAAACCATACAGCGCAGGAAATACTGATGCAAATCCCGGCGTTCAGCTTGTAACAACGCCAACTGAAAATGGCGTAAGCGATTCTAATTTTATACCAAGAAGCAGCGTTGCGCAAACGTATAATTTAATCTTAAACGATCTTACACAAGCTGTTTCATTATTGCCTGAATCATACAATCCTGCTAAAGAAAAAAATATTCATGCAAATAAATTTTGCGCCGAAGCAATTTTATCGCGTGTGTATTTGCAAATGGGCGAATATGATAAAGCAAGAGACGAAGCCAACGATGTAATTACAAACGGATCTTATTCGCTTACATCTTCTTATTCAACAGCATTTAATAATGATGATAATTCTTCAGAAGATCTATTTGATGTGCAAATTTCTGAACAGGACGATGATAACGATTTGTTTTTATTCTGGTCAATCGTAAAATATGGTGCGCGTTCCGGCGATGTTTCTGTGTTGCAGCATCACATTGATTTATATGATGCTAATGATAACCGCGTAAAATTATTTTATAAAGGCAACGGCGAATGGCGCAGCGGTAAATGGCAACTCAATTTTAAAAATATTCCATTAATACGTTTAGGTGAAATGTATCTTACAAGAGCTGAATGTAATTTCCGGTTGGCAACATCT
>JBDUEO010000239.1:0-5598 GCA_040002335.1 Parafilimonas sp.
CTACCGACTGAGCTACCGCACCAACGGGCTGCAAATATATAGGCTTTTTGCAAAAAAATTATGGCTATTAGCTATTTTATAAATTGTATATTTTCTTCGGCTAATAAAGGCATGTTTTTAAAACGAAGAATAACATTTGCAACTACAATTACATCTTTCTCGCAATAGGTTGATATACGGTTGAGGTCTTTTTCATCATAATATACCGCTCTTACTTTGCTTCCATGCATATCGCCTTTTGATGTGGGAACATTTAATATGTTGGCCAACAAATGAAGCGATATATAATTTTTGTAATCGCCAAATTTCCACCATTGCAACGTATCTGCCATTTCTATTTCCCATGGTTTAGCGCCATGCAGGTGCAGATATTGAGGCAACGGAATATTATTAATAAGCAATCTTCGGCAGATGTAGGGAACATCAAATTCTTTTACATTATGGCCGCCAAACTGAAAGCGGCTGTTTCTTTTATAAAACGAATTTGTCGTTTGTAAAAAATCATTCAAAATTTGCTGTTCATCATCACAACAAAAACTTTTAACTTTAAAGCAAACATTTTTATTTTGATCTTCGTAAAAGTAGCCTGCGGAAATACAAACGATCTTTCCAAACTCCGCCATAATACCGGCTTTCAGCAAATAGCTGTCTTCGTAAGATGTAGTTTCTGGCACGGTTTTGGAAATTTTGTCCGCCCAAAGAATTTTAATATTTTCTGGAAGAAGTTCATAGCTATTATAGCAGGGAACGGTTTCGATATCAATTAAGAGAAGGTTAAATAAAGAAGTATTTATATTCAAACGATTGTTTTTTCAATATTAAGCAAATAGTTTAGAAAAATAAATCCCAATATATGAGTTACAGTAATTATCCTTCATCTACTTCCGAAAATCAACCGGCCGGGCAGCCTAAAGATAACAGGAAATTAATTTATGGTATTTTAATAGCAGCCCTGGTGGGTACATGGGGCTATATTATTTATGATAAAAATAAATCAGGCGAAAAAATTGATCAGCTTACAACACAATATACTGCAGCAGATTCATCACGCAGTGCAGTAGAATCAGAATATAATGATGCATTGTCAAGAATGGATTCTTTAACCGGAACAAATACAAAACTCTCGGCACAGCTTGAAGCGCGCAGAGATGAAATTGACAGTTTAAAAACGAGCATCAGAAGCGAGCTATCAAAAAAGAATGCAGATCTTGGAAAAGCAAGATCTATGATTAGAGAATTGAATGGAAAAATTACAGATTTGCTTGCACAGGTTGACCAGTTGAAACAGGAAAATCAAACATTAACAACGGCGAATACTGACTTAACAAATCAACGCGATACACTTACGTCGCAAAAGGCACGCGTTCAGCAAACACTTGATACTACAGAGGCGCAAAGGGAACATATTCAGGATGTAGGCTCTACCTTGCATGCATCCAATATTAATATTACGGCCATAGATATTAAAGGAAGTGGCAAAGAAAAAGTGGTTACAAAAGCGAATAAAACAGACGTGTTTAGAATTTCTTTTGATCTTGATGAAAACCGTATTGCACCAAGTGGAACTAAAGAATTGTATGTATGTGTAACGGGCCCCGATGGACACCCGATTACCATTCCAGCAAATGGCAGCGGCACATTTGCAACACGCGATCAAGGAGAAAAAGTATTTACCAATAAAATAGATGTACAGTACGAACAGGGCAAGCGTATGCCAGTGAGTTTTGACTGGAAGCCTGAAACAGGAAAATACCAGACAGGCAGTTATAAAGTTGAAATTTATCAGAATGGATATAAGATAGGACAGGGAACTAAAGATTTAAGAAAAGGCGGATTATTTAGTTAGCAGAAACATCAGTTGGTTTTATAAAAATCCCGCAAATAAAAATGCGGGATTTTTATTTGCCCCTATTTAACTATTTTAGAACAATGATACAGCAATGGTTTAATGGTAAAACTTTGTTGTTTATAATAGCAGCAGCAATAGTTACAGGCACAATTTTTTATTCATCGTATCTCGCAAAAAAAATATCAGACGATGAAAAAAATAAAGTAGAAATATGGGCAGAAGCGCAGCGAACTATAATAAATGCAAGCGATGAAGTAAGCTTTAACCTTGCTGTAAAAATATCAAGAGAGAACAAAGAAATACCTATTATAGAAACTAATGAAAATGATAGTATAAATGCTGGAAATTGTATTAACCTTGATACTGTAAAAATTAAAAACGATCCAAACTATTTATATAAAAAACTGGATGAATTTAAAAAAGAGCACGATCCTATTATTCTTACTTTATCAGAAAAACCATATACAGCAAATAAATATTATTATGGTGAGAGCACGCTTCAGGGCGAGGTTCGCTACTACCCGATAGTGCAGTTAATTATTGTTGGCCTTTTTCTTACAATAACAATTATTGCACAACGTACATCTTACATCAGCACGCAAAACCAGTTGTGGGCGGGCATGGCTAAAGAAACAGCGCATCAGTTAGGCACACCGGTATCAAGTTTGAAAGGATGGGTAGAAGTTTTAAAAGAAAATCCGGTAACGGAAAAATTTAGTAATGAAATAGAAAAAGATGTAAACAGGCTTGAACTGATAACCGACAGGTTTGGTAAGATTGGAAGCCATCCGCAACTTGAAGAAAAAAATATTATTGAGCAGGTTAGCAGTATGATAGATTATATAAAACGAAGGGCCGGCAAAAAAGTAAACTTTATAATGGATACGGAAAACGAACATTTTATTCCCGCAATGATTTCACCGCCGTTGTTCGATTGGGTTATTGAAAATCTTTTAAAAAATGCGCTGGATGCTATAGATGAAAAAGGATCGGTAAAAGTGCATATTAAAGAAACTGCAGCACAGGTTTTAATTGATGTAACTGATACCGGCAAAGGCATATCAAAAAATAATTTGGCCAAGGTATTTGAACCCGGTTTCACCACCAAAAAACGTGGATGGGGATTGGGTTTAACCTTAAGCAAACGTATCATCGGGCAATATCATAAAGGCTCAATATTTGTTAAGCATAGTGAAACAGGCAAAGGCACAACATTTAGAATTGAATTAAATAAATAAAACATTTTCCCTCTACATTTGCGGGAATGCCCAGGTGGTGAAATTGGTAGACACGCTACTTTGAGGTGGTAGAGCCTTAACCGGTGTGCTGGTTCGAATCCAGTCTTGGGCACAACTATCATGCAGCAATTAATACTGCATGATTTTTTTATAAGTTTAATTAAAAAAGATTTGTGTAATATTTTTTAAGCTTACCAGTTTTTCATGTGTTCTTTTATAATGCGTTCAGGCTCCATCGCTTTTTCTTTTTCCCAGTTAGCATCGTATTTTACAAACCAACTAAGCCATAAGGTTCTGGAAAAACGCATTAACAATGGTTGCACAATAATTAAAACAACCGTGTTAATGCCAAGCCACCAAAACACACGATCATCATCAGTAGAAATACCGATAAGAAGCCACCATAATGCAAAAGATATTCCCGATAGAAAAACGGTTAAAAAATAACTTACATAACCGGTTCCATAATAAAAACCAACCTCCAAATCTGTAGCCTGGCCACAAACAGGGCAGTTGTCATGCATCTTCATATACCGACTGTTTTTAAGCGCATAAGCATTTTTTGTTTGAAAAATTTCGCCTTGCCTGCAACGCGGGCAACGGTTAGCAAGAATACTTAATATATAAGATGGTTTTTGCGTACTCATTTTTGTAATAATGCCGCAAAGTTACTCAACTTTAAATGCATTCAAAACCTTTTCCATTTGCATACTGCGGCTGCCTTTAATTAGAAAAAAGGTATGCTGAAATTGTTGTTGCGCAATATATATTGAAGCCTCGTTTGCGTCATTAAAATACATGTACTCTGAGGGTACTTTTTTAAAATCACCGCCAACAAGCAATACCGTATTGAAATTATTTTTTTTAATTAAGCTGATAAGATGTTCATGCTCTGCAATGCTTTCTTCGCCCAATTCCATCATGCCGCCAAGCACAAGTATTTTTTTATTTGAATTGATATTTGCAAAATTTTCAATCGCTGCTTTCATGCTGCTTGGATTGGCATTATATGCATCCAAAATAATTTTATTTGTTCCGGCTTCTATTAACTGCGAACGGCTGTTGGAAGGAACATAATTTTCAAGGGATAATTTAATTTTTTCATCATCAACTTTAAAATATTTTCCAATTGTTATTGCACACAAAATATTTGGTAAATTATAATCACCAACAAGGTTTGTTTCTATTATATTGAATGATGCGCCTTTATTCATTTCAACTTCCAAAAAAGGCGTTGAAGCTTTTACTTTACCTGCAACTTCTCCATTGTTTGTTCCATACCAAATAACTTTTTTAATGCCTTTACTCATCTCATGCAAATAATTATAATCATCAAATGCAAATGCAACGCCGTTATTGTTGCGTAAAAAATCAAACAATTCGCCTTTCCCTTTTTTAATGCCTTCAACGCCACCAAAACCTTCTAAATGCGCTTTACCAATATTTGAGATAATGCCATGCGTTGGTTGTGCCATTACACAATAACTTTCTATTTCTTTTTGATGGTTGGCGCCCATTTCAATTACCGCCATTTGTGCATCACTTTTAATTTTTAAAATAGTTAGTGGCACACCAATATGATTATTTAAATTTCCTTCGGTTGTGTACGTTTTATAGGTTGATGAAAGCACAACATGAATTAACTCTTTCGTTGTTGTTTTTCCATTGCTTCCGGTGATGGCAATAAAAGGAATTTTAAATTGTTCGCGATGATATTTTGCAAGTTGTTGCAACGTTTCTAAAACATTATCAACCTTAATTAATTTATTATTTGCTACATCAATATCTTCATCAATTACCGCATAAGATGCACCAAGTTTTATTGCCTGCAATGCATAATGATTACCATTGAAATTGCTACCTTTCAATGCAAAAAAAATAGTTCCTTCTTTTAATTTTCTTGTATCTGTTTCAACATTTGGGTGTTGCAGGTATATTTTATATAATTCAGAAATTGTCAAGCGAAATTGTTTGCTGCAAGATATATTGTCAAGCGTAAATCGTCAAACGTGAATAGAACCTTCAATTTTAAAGATTAAACTTTCTTTCTCAATCTTACCTTCGCTTTATGTTGTTCGCAAATGTAATTGGCCAGCAAAATACAAAGCAGCATTTGCTGGAAATGGTAGCGCAAAACCGCTTAAGCCATGCTTTATTATTCCTGGGAAAAGAAGGCAGCGGCGCTTTGCCTTTGGCAATGGCATTTGCACAATACATTAGTTTATTGCCATCATCTGCCAGGCAAAATGCCGGTACATCTTTATTTGGCGAACCTGTTGAAGAAATAAAACCAGTGTTTCCAAAAACTGTTGAAGAAGCTGATGCATTTATGCAAAAGCAAAATGCATTTTCAAAAGCTAATAATTATGTACATCCGGATATTCATTTTTCATTCCCGGTTATTCCAAAAAAGCCAGGCGACAAACCGGTAAGCGCAGATTATATTAATGAATGGCGCGAGTTTATTCAGCAACATGCTTATGGAAATGTTTATGATTGGTTGCAATTCAT
>JBDUEO010000240.1:0-5496 GCA_040002335.1 Parafilimonas sp.
TAAAAATCCTGTTATAATTCCAAGCAACGGTAAAAAAGCGCAGATATTAAATACCTGCGCTTTAAAAAAATTTCTATTTGATGTTATACACCTGAAGAACCTTTTCTTCCAAAGATTAAAGAAAGAACAAACAAAACAACAAAAAGAAAGAATATAAATTTAGCAATACCTGCAGCACTTGCGGCTATTCCACCAAATCCAAATATCGCAGCAATAATTGCCACTACAAGAAATATTATTGTCCAGCGTAACATAGTTAAAAGTTTTTAATAGTTAAACAATGAATTAACTATTAAAAATATCATGCCATTGTTATACTTTTAGTGCAACGCTATTTAATAATTGTTGTAAATATGAAGAAGTTTCCTCAACGTAAAGTAAAACGATAATTATTTTTCCATTTGTTCAATTACCTGCGGCGTAACGCCGGTAAAGCTAAAACCGCCATCGTGATATAAATTTTGCATAGTTACCATTTTTGCATAATCGCTAAAAAGCAATGTGCAATAATTGGCGCAATCTTCTGCTGATGCATTACCGAGTGGGCTCATTTTTTCAGCATAGTTCATAAATCCATCAAAACCTTTTACACCACTGCCTGCAGTTGTTTTTGTAGGTGATTGAGAAACTGTATTTATTCTTACTTTTTTTCTTGTGCCATAATAATAACCAAAGCTGCGTGTAACGCTTTCAAGCAACGCTTTTGCATCAGCCATTTCGTTATAATCGGGAAAAACACGTTGGGCTGCAATATATGTAAGTGCTACAACGCTTGCGCTTTCGTTCAATGCATCCATATCCCATGCTGTGCGTAAAACACGATGCAAACTCATAGCAGAAATATCGAGTGTTTTTTGATTATAATTATAATCAATTTCTGTATAATGCTTGCCTTTGCGCATGTTTAAACTCATGCCAATTGAATGCAAAATAAAATCTATTCCGCCGCCAAAATGCTTTATGCTTTCTTGAAATAATTTTTTAAGATCATCCATATTTACTACATCTGCGGGTATTACCGGCGCATCATTACATTCTTTAGAAAGCTTATTAATTTCTCCCATACGCAAAGCAATTGGTGCATTGGTTAAAACTAATTCTGCGCCTTCATTGTAGCAGGCTTTCGCAGTTTTCCATGCAATGCTTTGTTCGTTTAACGCGCCAAAGATTATTCCTTTTTTTCCTTTAAGTAAGTTGTACATTTTTTTAGTTTGAAGCTGTAAAAATAATTCAAATCGCTATTCAGCAATTATTCTACAAATAACTATAAACGATATTATCTTTTTTATTTTCTTACGCACTTGTTTTATGCATTACATAATTCAGGCAGTATGCGCTTTACTTTTTTTATAATCTTTTATTTGTTGTTATTTCTATCTCTGCACAAACAGCGTTGCCCTTAATAGAATTATTACTGTTTGCAGTTGTGTAAATAAGAATGAAAAGGTTACTGATATGTCTGAAATGATGCTATGGTTACCCTGAATTTTGTTTAATATTGATGTATTTCCTGTTTCATCGTTCAGAACAGATAACTGGCCGTATATTAAGGAAGGTAAAAAATCTGAATAAAAATTAATTTTATAATTCCGATATCAACAAATCTATTTCGAGGAAGCCTTGTTTATGCTCCCTTTAAATTTTTTCGTATTTATAAGCAAGCAAGTTCTGATGACGAAAACCAAAACAAATGCTTTTTTGCTGCACTAATAAGCTAAAATATTTATTGCTGTTTATACTAACAATGCATGTGCTTGCAGTTTTTTCGCAAACCAGGCGTATTGATAGTTTACGAACAAATATTTTACTTGCAAAAAATGATCATCAGAAATTAGATGCCATTTTTGCTTTGTGTGATGAAGGAAATTCTTTACATCCGGATACGTTATTTACATATTCTATGATTGCGAAAGCAATTGCTACGCGCAACAAAATGCACGATGAAACAATTCAATCAGAGTTATATAAATCAATATTCTTTTTAAGAAAAGGGCAATTCAGTTTTACTGAAAATTTAATTGATTCGTCACTTCTCGCTTTAAAAAATTCGGATAACACAAAGCTCAAAAACCGGTTCCTGATTCTGAAATCAAACATGCTTATAAGATCTGACAGGCAAAAAGAATCAATGAGCAACAGCTTGCAAATATTACATACAGCCGAAGAGGCGAAGGATATTCAAACACAGGTGCGTTCAAAAATTTTAATTGGCTGGGCGTATATGGAGCTTGCACAAAACCGCGCTGCGCTTAATTGGTTTTTTAATGCAGCAAAGCAACAGCAAAACCTGCCGCCAAATGAATGGCAACCTTTTTTGTATTCTGATATTGCTGCTGTATACAATGAACTCAAAAAAAATGATTCCGCAGAATTTTATATAAAAATATCATTGAATGAAGCGCTTAAGAAAAATGACCTTTCTTACCTCGCAAATACTTATTTTATTTATGGTGGAATTTGCGGCGATCTTGGCCAGACTGCTAAAGCTGAAAGCCTTTTAAAGAATGGATTGCGTGTACGGGAAATTATTGGCGACCCGTTTTATATTGTATCAGACATTTACCAAATGGGTTTGTTTTATGCTGATAATAATGAAACAGATAAAGGCATTGCCGTTTTGCAACAAGGCATTGCAATGGCTTATCAAAATGGCCTTTATGAAAAATTACCCATACTGTATAATGCGCTGGCAAAAAATTATAAAGTCAGTGGCGACTATGTACAATACAGCAAAACACTTGATACCATAATAACGCTAAAAGATTCTTTGTATAAAAAAAATTCTGCAGATGCACTTGCAGAAATGCAAACAAAATATGAGGTTCAAAAAAAAGAAAATACCATCATTCAACAGCATTACGATTTAGTAAAAAAAGACCTGTTTATTTATATAATTGCAGCACTGTTGTTTATAACATTATTAAGCGGTTTCTTCTTTTTTCAAAACAGGAAAAAAAATCAGCGCTTAAAATTACAGGCAACAGAAATGGAGCAAAAGAAAAAACTTACACATGCAGTAATGAAAGCTGAAGAAGACGAGCGTAAACGCATTGCAGAAGATTTGCATGATAGTGTTGCGCAAAAAATGGTAGTTGCAAAACTTAACCTTGAAGCGCTTGGAAACGGTTTGGAACTTCAGGATCAGAAAAAAACAATTTACAACAACATCAGTGCACTGCTAAAAGAATCAACAGCAGAAGTAAGAAGCTTAAGCCACAGCATGATGCCGCATGCTTTTGAGCGCTATGGATTAACAAATTCAGTGAAGGACTTTATTGATAAAATATATGTGAAAAATTTAAAGATAAATTTTAGTGCAGACGGAGATTTTTCTGCAATTAAAGAAAACAAAGCGTTGTTGATTTACCGCGTTATGCAGGAATGCATTCAAAACGTATTAAAGCATGCTGCCGCAACAAGGCTTGATATTTCCATGATCTGCGCAAATAACGAAGCAGATATTATTATAGAAGATAATGGCCGTGGTTTTAATATAGATGAAATTAATGATGGAACAGGCTTAAAAAATATACAAACGAGAATAGAGTTTTTAAATGGCAAATCAGATATAAACAGCACACCGGGCAAAGGAACGGTTGTTGCTATATATATACCTTTATAATAAAAATGTGTTTAAAAAATTTTGAGTGAATGAACCTGTAATACATCTTGCAATTTTAGATGATCACCAGATTGTGATTGATGGGCTTAAATTATTACTTCAGGCCAGTACAGAATTATATATAGCTGCTGAAGCAAACTCAGCAGAAGATATGCTTGAGCAACTTAAAGCAAAAAAAATAGATGTAATTCTTACTGATATAACTATGCCGCATGGCATGAACGGTTTTGATTTTTCACTTAAAATTAAGCAGCTAATGCCGCAGGTAAAAATACTTGCACTTTCTATGAGTGAAGAAGGAGGAATGATTACTAAAATGATTGAAGTAGCTAAAGTAGATGGATACATCCCCAAATCTGCTGGGCAGCAGGAATTGTTAACAGCCATAAAAGCAATTTCTTCAGGTAAAAAGTATTTTTCTATTGAAGCATTGCAGCAATATGAAATATATAAAAGTATTAAAACGGAAAACCTGGAAATAAATCTTACACCGAGAGAAATAGAAATTATTCAATGTATTATTAAACATTACAGCAACAGGCAAATTGCTGATACGCTTTTTATAAGTGAACGAACTGTTGAAACACATCGAAAAAATATTTACCGCAAAACACAAACAAAAGGCGAAGCTTCACTGATACAATTTGTGCAGGAACATAATATTTTAACTTAATTCATTTCAGCCAATCTCTTAAAATGCATAGCTGCAAAGCATTTCAGCCTTACAATAAAAATTTACCCAATCTTGGGTATTGACTTTTACATCATCATCATTATACATTTGATAGTTAAAAACTGCTTTTAAAAACTGCTGTGAAATATTATTTCTTCTTAAACTAAATGTGTTGCAGCTATAAACGTATAAATTTTATTGTATGAAAGGGAAAATTTTGTTGCTGGCTTTATTGCATTGTTATGTGTTAACTTCTGAAGCTGTTATTAGTTTTTGCAAGAATATAAATATTCAACCGGTGCTTCTGATTTTCTTTTTGTCAGGCAAATGGTTACGCTTACCAAGTATTAAACCGCAGTTGCAGAATAATAAAAATCATTATCAAAATTTGAACTTTCTTTAATTTACTTAAACTAACCGTACTTAATAAATTTTACTTTTTATCCTTTTATTAAACATAAAAATCTGTACAAATGAAACAAAAAATTTTACTTCTATTTTTGCTTTTTACTGGTATGTTATATACCACAGCAAAAGCTAATGAAACCGAACCAAATAATACCTGGAACAAAGCCAATACACTTACTCTTAACGGCTCCAATAGCGGAATTATAAATCCTGCCGGTGATATTGATTGGTGGAAGGTAAAAACAAGTGGTGATGGTGCATTAACGCTTACACTTACTGCCCGCAGTGGCAAGCCTACCTATTTTGATTTGTATGATACGCTCGGAACTATACAACTGCATGGCGGCACGTACACAAGTGGCACAACAAACTATACTGTTGATGGTCTTGCACAAGGCACTTATTACATTAAAGTTTACTGTTATTATTCAACCGATACAAGCAGTTATTACATTTCTGATGCATTAACCGTTCCTGCCCAGGCAAATGATGTTGAACCTGATAGTACACGTGCGCAGGCAATTGTACTACCGCTAAATGGAAGTAAAACCGGCCACATAGGTTATTATTACAACAACCACCGGGATAGTGTTGACTGGTATAAAGTAACTACCAATGCTGACGGCAGGTTGCGCTTAACAATGACATCTGCTAATGGACAAAATGTATATGCTGATTTGTATGATAATAACGGAACCACTTTTATCACAGGTACCTATACTTCTGGCTCTGCTGTTGTGGTAAACCAGGATGGCCTTGCCGCTGGTACTTATTATATAAGAGTGCACACTTA
>JBDUEO010000241.1:0-5478 GCA_040002335.1 Parafilimonas sp.
TATGTTGAAGGGAACAAAGAGCTTGCTTACGCTGCAATTATTGAAATTGGAATTTCTCCGTTAAAAGCAGGTGTAATTGATGGCGGCCCGGTTTTTTTTAGCGATGATGCAGATGTTAAAAATATTATTGAAAGCCTTAAAGAATTTGCGCGCAAAAACAATTATATGCATTTGCAAATTCGGCCGCCTACAGATTCTTTATTAAATACATGTTTAAAAAACGATGATTCTTTTGAAACAAAAATTTATTTTCCGTTTCATTTAAAGGTTGAGTTTGATCTTAACATATATAATAAACCAGAGCGAGAATTGTTGGCTGGTTTTAAAATGCAATGCAGGCGAAAAATTGTTTTAGCCGGAAGGTTGCCATACCGTTTTTCTAAAGTTGAAGATGATGCAGAACTTGAAAATTTGCGCAATCTTTTTAAAAAAGTAACTGATGTAAAAGGCTACAACTTTTTACCTTTTAAAATATATGAAGCCATATATAAAGAAGGGAAGAAATATAATTTATGCGATTTCTATGTTGTACATCTTAATGGTGAATTAATAAATGCAGTAATGATTGTAAAAGATGGAAAGTCATTTTATCATTACACAAGCGCTTTGGTGGTAAACGGTTTTAAACCCAGCGAATCGCCGCCTGCCAAACTGCATCATTATGTTATGGAAGATTGCTTTTATAACGAGCATAAAGATTTCTATGACATAAGTTTTGGCGGAAGTGATAACTTAATTCGGTTTAAGGAATTGTTTAACCCCATAGAAATTGAAAAGCCACCTTATTACACTTATGTTATTAAAAGAAAGACACTTAATTTTCTATCAAAATTTTCGCCTGAACAAGCAACCTCTTTAAGAAAATTTTTTAAAAAATTTTAATAATGCATTCAAAATATTTGTTTGCATTACCTTTTTGGCCAACTTGGTTCATTAGCAATAATTTAAAAGATTTTGTTTTAATGAACGGTTGCCCTGCAACCCGCCGCTGTGTATAAAAAGAATATTTGAACCGGCATTAAAATACTGCTTTTCAGCAAGATCATAAATAGCGTATAACGCTTTTGCTGTGTACACAAAATCGAGTGGCAAGTGATGCGTTTTGTACATCATATTCATAAAATCAATTAATGGCTGCGTATATTTTGCGTAGCCGTCAAAATGATAATCATGAAATAATTTCATGGGGTTTGTATTTTCATTTTCTATTAAAGAAAGTATTTCATGTTCCAGGCTAAAATTATTTTTCATTACACTAATACCAATACATTGCTGGTATGGCAAACATGCATTGGCAATACCAGCAAGCATAGTTCCGGTGCCGCAAGCACACACTATATAATTATAATTTGAAAGATGAGGAACAAGCGATAAAATTTCAGCCGCCCCTTTAGCGCCTGTTTTTCCATACCCACCTTCCGGAATAAAATATGAAGAAGGATTGGAATTTATAATAAGTGTTTTGTTTCTATAATCTTGACGGCTTAAAAATTTTAACTGCATTTTTAAAGCCTTTGCATCTAATAATGTTTGGGAATAATGTGCCGGCTCCTCTCCTCTTATATAACCTGTGCAACTAATATTTTGTATGTTGCAACTATATGCAGTTGCCAGTATATAATTTGAAAAAGCGCCGCCAAATGTTGCAACAGATGCATATTTATTTGCAATAGCTCGCTGCAGGTAATACTTTAGTTTAAACCACTTATTGCCGCTTACAATATCATGTATTTTATCAAGTCTTAAAACATTAAGCCTTATTGCTGCTGCATTAAACTTAGTTTCATTTAATTGCTGAACTGAAGCACTGCCAAGGTTTAATTCGTGAAGCAAATTCATAAACACAAAATTAAGTTGTGTTTTTTTGAGATGTTATTTTACAAAATAAGAATGAGGTTATCGCATATTATCAAGTACACGAAAAAGTTCATTTGGAGCATCAGTAATTATATAATTAAATTTATTGTTGATAAGCCAAATAAATTGCTGATCATTATCCACCGTCCATGCACCTAAAGAAAGGCTATCTTTTTTTGCATCAGGTAACCAGTTTAAATGGTCGTAAAAACTATCAATATCATAATCAATACCTGTAATGCCTGCAGATTTTACATCTTCCGGAGTGTAAGTACCGCCAAGAAAATGTGTTTTTGCATCGGGCACACGCTGGTGTATTCTTTGTAAAATTGTAAAATGAAAACTGGAATAAACCATATAGTTCTGCATCTGCGTTTCAGCTACCAGATCTAAAACGCGGTCAGTTATTGCATACAGTATGGTATTATCATACGCCATTGATTTTACCTCAAGAAAAAGTTTTGTTTGGGTTTGACCTTGCGCGGCAAGTAAATATTGGCGCAGTGTAGGCAACGTTTCACCATTAGAAAGTTTGGTTGCAGAAAGTTTTGCATAAGTAGTGGTTTCCACGTTTTTTCCGGCGTAAGTTGGATCATGCTCTACAATAAGCGAATCATCTTTAGTAAGCCAAACATCAAATTCAGAACCTATACATTTCATTTCAATGGCTTTTTGTAAAGATGCCAAAGAGTTTTGAGGGCAATGCCCATCTGCCCACGCGCCTCTGTGTGCTACAACTATATTATCAGTATAATAAATAATTGGCTGCGATTCCTTTTTACATGCAAAGCCTGCAATCAATAAAAAAGAAATGCAAATATTTTTTATCATTGGGTATTGAGTATATCGAATAAAAAAATGTAAACCGCGCATCAATTTATACTATATTTTTTACCTGGCAATTCTTGCTGAAATTATATGCTGAATTTTGAAAAAGAAGATAACAATTCAACAACAGCAGTAATTGTACATTTACATAAATTAATCAAATGCAGCTTCGTTCTATCGACGTGGTTTATGATATTACACCAGATCAATTTAAGCATGAATATTTCAATGTAAACAAGCCAGTTGTTTTGCGTAATCTTTCAAAAAATTGGCCGGCTTACACAAAGTGGACATGGAAATATTTAAAGGAAGTTGCCGGCACTAAAAAAATACCCATTTATAATAATGTAAAAAGCGATGCTTACACGCCAATAAATAAAGCAGATGGCTATAGTTCTTTTGGTGATTATATTGATATGATAAGCAAAGGCCCAGCTGAATGGCGCATTTTTTTCTTTAATATTTTTGCTCATGCACCGCAATTAAAAGATGACTTTGTATGGCCGGATGAATATGTAAAAGGTTTTTTAAAAAGTATGCCATCCATGTTTGCAGGCGGCAAAGGTTCCATTACGCACATGCATTTTGATATTGATTTGCCTAATCTGATTCATACTCAATTCATCGGAAAAAAAAGAGTATTATTATTTCCAAATGAAGAAAAAAGCAAACTTTACCGCAAACCTTTTGAAGTATTAAGCCTCGCTGATTTTAGTAATTATTACGATGATGCAAAAAGCAAAATAGACATTCAGAAATTTCCTGCATTAGAATTTACAAATGGTTATGATGTAATTCTTGAACATGGCGATACATTATTTATGCCGAGCGGCTTCTGGCACCACATGGAATATTTGGAAAGTGGTTTTGCTATGAGTTTAAGAGCATTTAACAAAACACTCGGCGGTAAAATACATGGTGGCTGGAATCTGGTTGGCATGCGCAACATTGACAGCTTAATGAAAAAAGCAATGCCTATAAAATGGTACGACTGGAAACAAAAAAAAATATATAAAGCTGCCGACCGCGAAATAGCACTTACAAAATCATGATCATAAAAATTATTGATTTAATAAAGCTTCTAAACATCTAACTTGGTAATCAAGTAAATAATTTTCTGCATTTATTTATGCTCATCATAATTGAATGATTTATCAGGATGCGGCGGCGCAGGCGGCACAACAACAGGATTATCTTTTATTTCTTTTTTAAGATAATCAACAGCAAATTCAAGTTGCGCGTCTTTGCCTTTATATGTTTCATAAGGCAGATCATCAATTGTAATGTCAGGTTCAACACCTCTGCCTTCAATCAGCCATTTACCTTCTGGCCCATACACACCCGTTTCTGCTGCTGAAGCAATGCCATTATCAACAAGCCTGTTGTCTGATGACAGCCATATTTCACCACCCCATGTGCGCATGCCAATCACTTTACCAAAACCAAGTCTTCTAAAACCTTCTGTTATCGCTTCACCATCAGATGATGTTTGCTGATTGCATAAGATCACCATGTGACCTCTGAATGCATATTGCATATTCCATGTTGGTCCGCCAGATCTTCCCTGCCAATACATCCATGCTTTGCGCATTAATTTTTCCAGCACCCAGCTATCTATATTGCCGCCAAAATTATCACGCACATCAAGTATCAAACCTTCACGATTAAACACCGGATAAAACTGTTTTACAAAATCATCCATATCAGTTCCGGTCATGGCTTTTAAATGTATATAACCAATATTATTATTGCTCATGCTATCTACTTTTTCGCGATTAGCAAGTTCCCATTCTTCATATCGTAATGTAAACGCATCTTCGGCTGAACATGGTTTAACAACCTGTTCGTAAGGCTTATCATTCTTATCAAGCAAACTTAATTTTACAGGTACCCGCACTTTATTTTCCAATAGTTCAGTAATGTCTGCTACATCTTTCAACGACACATTATTTACAGCTGTGATGATATCGCCCTCTTTAATTTTTAATTCCGGTTTATTTAAAGGCGAAGAAAAATCAGGATAATCAGGATCGCTTTTAATAATATGTTCAATGCGCAAACCTTT
The DNA here is from genome assembly GCA_040002335.1 of Parafilimonas sp. GTDB lineage: Bacteria > Bacteroidota > Bacteroidia > Chitinophagales > Chitinophagaceae > Parafilimonas. The sequence continues at coordinate 4,751 of JBDUEO010000241.1, forward strand.
ATTTGTTTTGGTGAATGTGCAGCCTAAAGATCCTGCCTGTATCATATCCGGCGATCTGCGTTTATCGCCGCCATAAACAAACGTATGCAGCGCTGATAACTCGCCCACCATTTGGCTTAATAAATTATCCAGTTCATCACGATCTGTAATTCTTGCAAGCAAAGGTTCGTACTGTTCTTTTATTGCAAGCCAGTTTACTTTATGCAGATCACGATCATAAAAATAATCGCGCATCATACGCCATGCATCATCAAACATTTGTTTCCAGTCTTGCTGCGGATCAATTACAAAACTCCAGTTATCTAATTGAAGCTTTGATTTGTCTTTATCTATTTTAGCTCCGTTAGCATCTGTAATGGCAATTGTTTGATCTGTATAATTCACTAATAATTTTTTTCCATCTGCGGAAAGATTAAATGCGCTAACACCTGAAGCAACTTCTGTTGGTTCATACTTTTTACTTTCTTCAATTTTTATAGCATACATTTTTGCACCATCATTATTATTCTGATCAGAAGGCGCATCAAGCCAATATAAATAACCATCTGCTGCAACAAGATTACCAATGTTGCCATTTTTTACAGGCACCTGGTACAACATAGTTTTTATATAATCCCAGTTATAATTTTTTGCAAGAGGTTTTGCATTTTTATCTTTTTTGCTTTTATCATTTTTTGTTTGATCAGAATTCATGGATGGATTAAAAACAGAATCGGTAAGCCATGAAT
>JBDUEO010000242.1:0-5449 GCA_040002335.1 Parafilimonas sp.
TTAGTTTTTAAGGGCTAAATGTATATACCTAAGGCAGATTAAAAATCGATAAATTAGTAATGCAACTAATTTTATTCGTAAGCGCCAACAATTTTTAGGTTAAGTACTTTCGTAAACCTTAAATTTTATATTCTGAAAACGTTCATTCAAAAAATTATTTATTGCTTAGTCCACATGTATTGCGGCTGCAGAGCGGTTAGCTTTTTCCCACGCAGAATTTTGCTTCTTTAAAATAAACCGAAAAAAACCCTGAATTACAGAAACATTCATAAAAACAAAATAGCCGGTAAATTTTAAGGCTTTAAGCTTTGAACCGGAGGAAATGTACTGCGAAATAAATGCAGTAAAGTAAAAAATGATTTGAGCAGTTATGCAGAAAGTATAAAAAAAACTGTGCATATTAAAAGCCAGTATAATATTAGAAATAAAAATAAGAATTAAAGCAAGCGGGCTTAAAGTCCAGCGCAACACACGATGAGATACATATAACAATGTAAGCCTGGGGTGTTTCCAAAACTTAAATAAAGAAGAAAGCATTGCTATTGATTGAAAGCCCCCCGCAGCAATGCGTACTTTTCTTTTCTTTTCATCTTTTAATGATATTGATGCAAATTCCATGGCGTAAGCTTTTGGCTCGTAGATAATTCTATAACCTTTTTCTGCCACCTTTAGCGATACTACAAAATCATCCAGAATTGTAGATGCAGGCAAATTTTCGTACAAATTTCTTCTTACAGAAAATAATTCTCCGGCAGCGCCAACAACAGAATAAAAATCAGAATCAATTTTCTTTAAAAAGGATTCATAACGCCAGTATAATCCTTCTCTGCCGCCAATATTACCCGTATCATCAGAAGATTCTACCACCCTTTTTTCCCCTGCAACACCACCGGTTAGTTCATCGCTGTAGTGAGCAGTTATATTTTCTATTGCGTTTGTGTTTAAAAAAGTATTGGCGTCGCTTATAATTAATATATCATTTGTTGCAGCAAGTACAGCACGGTTTAATGCAGCAGATTTACCTTCGCGGGCAGGTTGATGCAGCAATTTAATTTCATTGTATCGCGCAATGATTTCCATCGTATTGTCCGTTGAACCATCCGTTATAAAAATATATTCAATTTGTGGTGATGAATAAACCAGCTTTAGCGTATTTTCTATCTTTTTTTCAATAATTTCCTGCTCATTATACGCAGCTACAATAAAAGTTACTGAAGGATAATAGTTTAATGGCTTTATATTTTTAAATTTGGGCGATATTCTGTTAAGCAAATAAATAATAAAAGCATATCCAATATAATTATAAAGAAAAATGAAGATGCCTGCGAAAAAGATACATTTCCAAAAAAACATATATGCAAATTACATTTTATCGGCTATTTAGCCTTTGTATCTAATTATTTCACAAGGTATTTTTTGCGTTCCCGAGCATTTTCCTATCGTTTACCAATTTTCCCTGTTTGAGGTGAATTGCTACGACTATTTTTATGCTATAAATTGATTAGACAGATAAACGTAAAGTTAAGATGAAAAATACGCTACTTATAGTTGACGATGACGAAGTAATGGTTCTGCTGTTAAGAAAGCTTTTTGAAAAAAAGTATATTGTTTTTACAGCCAGCGATGGTGTTGAAGCAATGTGCTACCTGGCTCAGGGCATAATTCCTGATTTAATTATTAGTGATCTTTTAATGGAAAATATTACCGGCTATGAATTTATAAAACATTTGCTAACAAGCACCTTATATAAAACCATTCCTGTTATTGTTGTTTCAAGTTCACCTGCATCCGAATTAGCAGAATTTCCTTCGGTAGTTGTAATACATAAACCTTTTGATCCTATAGTTCTTAAAAATTTGGTTGATACTGCCATCGTATCAACATTAACCAAAACAATTTCGTGTAATAATTAATTGCCATGATTAATTTATCAAATTCATTAACTCAAAACGCCGCTGAAAATTTTCAGTTTGCTGATTTTCCTCAAAAACAAAAACTGAGGTTACTTTTAGCCTTATCGCCATCTGCTTTAGAAAAAGGAGAAATATGTTTTGCAGGCGTTGATTTAATTATTGCACAAAGCATCAGCGAAGCAAAACAAATTTTAAACGTAACTGACAAGCATTTTTTTGATGCCGTAATATGCGATTGTGAAATAGCAAAACAAAGTGTTGCTGAATTAAGTTCATTTTTAACTTCAAAAAAAATACTTAATCACACGCCATTACTTTTATTGCTTTTAAAAGATCAAACAGTTCAAAACCTGCGTTTGCACACGGTAAAAGGTGTTGATGATGTAATTTCCTGCAATATTTCTATTTCAGATTTGGCATATAAAATTAAAATTTTAAAGAAGTTTAAAACATTACAAAATAAATTGCCTTATCACGTTGAACTACCGAAAAAAAGAGTGTTAGACCGTCAATATATTTTAAAGCGCGCAATGGATATTGTTCTTTCTGCAGCATTATTACTCTTTTTGCTTCCGTTGATAATTGTTATATCAATTGCAATAAAATTAGAAAGTAAAGGACCGGTTTTTTATAAGTCGAAACGTGCCGGCGAATGGTATAAAGTATTTAACTTTTTTAAGTTTAGAACAATGGTAGTAAATGCAGACAGCATGATTGCTGATTTGCAATACATGAATGAATATAAGGATTTTCAGAAATCTTTCTTTTTTAAAATGAAAGATGATCCTCGTGTAACACGTGTAGGTAAATTATTACGTAAAACAAGCCTGGATGAATTACCGCAGCTTTTTAATGTTTTAAAAGGCGATATGAGTTTGGTTGGAAACAGGCCTCTTCCTTTATATGAAGCGCAAACTATTACGGTAGATAAATCTGCGAAAAGATTTTTTGCACCAGCAGGCATTACCGGTTTATGGCAGGTAAAGGGCAGAGCAAATTACGATTTAACCGTACAGGAAAGAATTAATATGGATATAGATTATGCCAATAAGCATTCTTTTATGTTTGATATGAAAATTTTACTTAAAACTCCAAGAGAATTAATACAGAAGCACAATGTTTAAGGTAATTACAGATATACTATTTATAGTATTACTGGCTTATTGCAGCTTTTCAGTAATATACTTTTTTATCTTCTCTTTTGCAGGTATTTTAATTAAGAAGAGTAACCGTTCAGGGTATGCGCTATCTGTAAAACGCATCGCAATTTTAGTTCCTGCTTATAAAGAAGACAATATTATTTTATCTACCGCACAAAATCTTTTAAAACTTGATTATCCAAAATATTGGTTCGATATATATATTATAGCTGATTCTTTTCAACCTTCAACCATTCAGCAATTAAAAAATTTACGTGTAAATGTAATTGAAGTTGCTTTTGAAAACAGTACCAAAACAAAATCGCTGAACGAAGCCTTTAGGCAAATTGCCAAACCTTACGACATAGCTTTAATATGCGATGCTGATAATATTCTTTCAGATGATTTTTTAAGACAAATTAATTATGAGTTTTCAAATGGCATAAAAGCGGTGCAGGGAAAAAGAGTTGCAAAAAATATTGATACTGATTTTGCCATTCTTGATGGATGCAGCGAAGCCATTAACAACCATATTTTTAGAAAAGGCGCAAATGCACTTGGCTTATCATCTGCTGTAATTGGTTCAGGGATGGCTTTTGAATTTAATACTGTAAAAAATATTTTATCTGAAATTTCTGCAGTCAGCGGTTTTGATAAACCATTACAATTAAAAATTGTAGCATCAGGCAATAAAATAAAATATCTTGAAAATGCTTTGATCTTTGATGAAAAGATTGACAATCCAAATGCATTTAAACAACAAAGAAAAAGATGGTTATTAAGCCAGTTTACTTATTTGAAATTGTTTTTTGTTCCGGGTTTTAAACAACTTTTTAAAGGCAATTTCAGCTACTTCAATCTTGCTGTATTAAATAACCTGGTTCCTCCAAGAGTGCTTTTAATTTTTGCACTTTTATTATTAAGCATTGCAAGCTATGCGGTTCAACCTTTATTAATATTTACATTGTTTGCAGGCATTACTATTTTATATTTTATAACACTGCTAATTGCATTACCACATCAATTTTTAAGTAAAAAAACATTAGCAGCAGTTTTACAATTGCCAAAAGCAGTATTACTTATGATTAGTTCTTTATTTACACTAAAGAAGGCAAAGAATGTTTTCATTCATACAATGCATACAAAAAACGAAATAAGCAATCCTTTATATAATTTAAATGATAAATAAACCACTCATATCTATCATAACTGTTAATTACAATAATGCACATATTACTGCAGATTTACTGCGGTCTATACTGCGGCTTGAGTATTCTAATATAGAAGTGATTGTTGTGGATAATGATTCGTCCGAAAATCCATCAGAAGAATTAAAAAAAATCATTCCTTCGGCGCAAATTATTCTAAGTAAAAAAAACTTAGGCTTTGCCGGCGGAAATAACCTTGGTATTAAAGCTGCAAAAGGCGATTATTTATTTTTTGTAAATAATGATACGGAGCTTTCTCCTCAAATATTCGATGGTTTACTAGAAATATTTGAAGATTATCCTGATGCAGGTGTTGTTAGTCCTAAATTTCATTATTTCTATGAACCGGGTACAATTGAATTTGCCGGTTATAATGCAATTAATTCTTTTACCGGCAGAAATAGTATGGTGGGTTGCCGCACAAAAGATGAAGGGCAATACGATGCTATTGCGAAAACAAATTATGCGCATGGCGGTGGTATGATGGTTTCGCGCAAAGTAATTGATGAAGTAGGTTTAATGCCTGAAGTATATTTTTTATACTACGAAGAATTTGACTGGTGCGAACAAATTAAAAGAAAAGGTTACAGTATTTATTATCAATATAAGTCATTAATCTATCATAAAGAATCAATGTCTGTTGGCAAGAAAAGCACGTTAAAAACGTTCTATTTAAACAGGAACCGCATTTTGTTTATGAGAAGAAATATAAAAGGTTTATCATTTCTTGGCTTTGCTTTTTATTATGCATTTTTTACTGTTCCTAAAAACACAATCAGCTATTTGTTTAAAAAAGAAACAGATCATTTAGAAGCATTCTGGAAAGGCCTTTTATGGAATCTTTCTAACCACAATCTTAAAAACACTGATCTATGTGCGGAATAGCCGGCTTTGTTGATTTTAATAAAAATACCTCTGCCGCTGTATTGCAAAATATGACGGATGTATTAACGCATCGCGGCCCAAACGATTCCGGTTACGAAGTAATTAATAACAGCAATGCACTTATTGGTTTAGGTCAAAGAAGATTATCCATCATCGATCTTTCGGCCAACGGAAAACAACCAATGCAGTTTGATAACCTTAGTATAATTTTTAACGGAGAAATTTATAATTACCAGGCTATACGCGATGAATTAATAATGGAAGGATATTCTTTTAATTCAACTTCTGATACAGAAGTTATTTT
>JBDUEO010000243.1:0-5445 GCA_040002335.1 Parafilimonas sp.
AACTTCCAATTACAACAATTTTATCATCAAGTTGAATAGTTGCGTTATTAATTCCACTGAATGTATTCGATCCAAAATATGTTATCGTTTTTCCATCAACCCCAAAACTTTTATCTAAAGTACTGGGTTGTGCAACACTTACTATTGCCAGCAAAATAAAGGCTGTAAAAATTAAACTTGTTTTCATAAAATTAGTTTTATTGGTGAGTATCACCGTCGCAGGTGTTTTTAGTAAATGAAATTGGGTTATCTGTCCCCATGCAGCCATACCTGTTATTGATTTGCTCAACGAATTTATTGTTAACCGGTATATTCGTATTATTAGTGATGATTGCCTGGAAAAATGTAGCTATCCTGCCAGCCATATAATCATAAGTAAGCATCTGGCTATTTGCTAATGTACCAAAATTACTTTGATAAGCACATTGAATACATGTACCCGACATTATACCTGGCTTTTTAAAAGGGTCTGTTGATGAAGTACAGGTTCCGCAGTCATGGTCATCTTTATCTAAACCATGCATCATCTCACAATCTAAATATAACTCTGCAAATATGTTATTATCATCAAACATGTGAAATATAGTTTCCGAACCTATACCGTATTGATCAAATCTTGTTCCCATGCTATTTTGCTGGGTTTTATAAGATGGTGTTGCCAAACAATTTGTTTCTATACCAAAGTTCTGTGTATAGGTAGGGCCAGCATTACAGATCTGAAGCATTTGTGAAACATTATTTTTTGAAAAGTATATTCTTTGATTATGAATATCAGAAACCTGGTCCTGTACACCTGCGAATGAAATAATTGGCGGTTTATATGCATCCGCAGCAAAAAATTGTGCAGGGTTATTAATATTAGCTTTGGGTACAAACATGCTGCCCCATAAATTAAGCACACCTTTAATGTTTGGAAAATAGTCAGCATCACCTATGGCTGGCGGAGGTGCAGCATAAAAATCGGGATTAATACTTCCATTAATGCTTGCATTGGTTCCCCCTAATGCGAAACTAACATTTGGAAAAACTGCATTAAGCATTGATTCCGTTTGATAATAAACCGAATTCATTGCAATAAGGCTTCCGGCACTTAAGCCACCTACAAAGATGTTACCCGTGTTGATCTTATAATAGGTTGCGGTATCATTTGCTAATATAATGCTTCTTATTGCACCCCGTGCATCCTGGCAGGCACGGTAAATGGCAAGTATTTGCTGGGCGCTTACATATTCATCTTTTGGCCCTAAATCCTGTTGTGCAGTGGGTATCACTGTTTGGTCAGCTAAAACGCCTACCCGGTAAGAAACGCTAAATACAACGAAACCCCGGGCTGCCATTGCCCTGCAAAGATAATCGAGCCCATCTTGGTCAGGGCTGCTGCATTCACTATAAGCGCCTGAATGAAACATTATTAAAGCAGGCAAAGAACAATTATTATAGTCAACAAAATTAGTTGGGTAATAAGCGTAATAATATAATGCAATTGATGCATCATTATCACAACCTGTGGCTCGGTTATCAGGAGGAATCTTGCAACCAAAGGGGCAGTAATTTAGATAGTAATGTACATCCTGGTACCCATCGGGAAATTGGGTTTTGTAATAGGGTATTGCTTCTGTTTTCGTTACGCTGAAAAGGGCATTTTTGTAATAAAAGCAGCGCATAGAGTTGTTTCATAATTTTTTTTTAAGTTGATAATAGTTATGCATTGTAAACTTAAATAATTGTGATGCTAACTCCTAATTTTTTGTTCGTATTATTAAAGAGAATTTTATAAATTTTTTAAGCATTTCTGGCAAGTATAAAATAAAAACCTTTTCATTTTTTTGAAAAGGTTTTTATATAAGCACTTATATAATATCTTAATCTTACTGTTTATTAAAAATCATCCCTCATAAAGCAGAGATTGTGCTGTAAAATAGCTTCACTTATTCCTTCACAAACTTCTTCGTTACAACTTCACCATTCCTTTCAATCTTTAATAAATAATTACCTGTTGTAAGCGAAGCAATATTTAAGTTATATAAAGCAGCATTTGCAACCGCCTGCAATTTTATATTGCCTGAAAAATCAAGCACGGTAAGTTTTACTCCTTGCCTGCCGGCAGGCAGGTTTTGTGTTGATGATAAACCTTGTATCTGCAAATTATTTTTTGCAGGATTGGGGGAAATTTTTATTGCATCTTCATCAGCCGTTACTGATATAATATTTGAATAATTAACCGCACCATTTACACTTGTTGTTTGCAAACGGTAATAATTATTGCCACTTAATGGTGATGGATCAGCATAAGAATAATTTGAAGTATTACCTGCATTTATTCTTGTAATTGAATTGAAATGAATGCCATCATAACTGCGTTGTACAACATAGTTACTGATGATGCTATTACCATCCCAAACAATGCCATTACGGTGTTGCAGCCAGCGGCGGATTTTGCTAATGATGATTTGTTTTTTGGTTGTTTCATCATTGTTGTAACGGGCAAGTGCCACTTCATATTCTGATGGGCCGCTTTGAATACTATAAGCAAAGCCAGCCAAAACTATCTTACTATCATTCTGTATAATTAATCCGGATGTTCCATCTGACTGATCCATTGCTGTAACCTGGTAACCGCTGTCTCCAAATGAAGTATCAATACTTCCCTCAGTATTATATCTTTCCACTAAAAAATGAGCATTCACTCCATCTGTAATATCATATCCACTTATAAGGATTTTATTGTCTTTTTGCAAAGCGATACTTGATGCGAATGAATTATATTTCAAAGCTCGGATTGTAATACCCTTATCTCCAAAAGTTGTGTCAAAGCTTCCATCGGTCATATATCGTAAAATAATTGTATTAACATTACCAAACTCATTACCAGTTGTACCTGTTAATACCAGTTTGCCATCTGGTTGTATGGCCATATCATACGCTTTATTCAGTGGGTTAATATTGGTAATATTAGAAATAACCTCCCCGTTTTTTCCAAATGTTTCATCTAAACTTCCATCAGGATTATATCGCGCCAGCATAATTTTTTGGTTATCGCCACCGGCAACAACAATTTTTCCATCAGGCTGTACTATATTGGCATTTGCTAACTTAGGTGAACCATTATCAAAAACTGTTACAACGCTGCCATTATTTCCAAAGCTTTTATCTGGTGTGCCATCAGCCATATAACGCAGTGTAATAAAAGCAATACCTGTTCCGCCGGTGATCAAAATTTTGCCATCAGGTTGTATGGCTATGTCATGGCAATTTTCTCCGGCATTGGTGGTTATTGTGCCATTTGTGCCGAAGGCTGAATCAACACTGCCATCAGCATTAAGGCGGCCGACGGTTATATAATAGGGACCAAAAAAATCTGAATTATACCCGGCAATTATAATTTTGTTGTCTGGCTGAACTTTAGCAGTCTGAGCTTCCCCTAATCCTTTGATGACACCCAATCCTTTCTTTCCGAAACTGCTGTCAAGTGTGCCGTTGGAAGAATATTTAATTGCAAAAAAGTCATCTGTACTTGAGTTTACAAAACTAACGCCGCCCGCAGCAATGATTGAACCGTCGCTTTGTGAAGCGGCGGCTTCACAATCTAAATAACCGGTTGAGGAAGATGTAAGCACTTTGCCGGCAGTTCCAAAGCTGCTGTCAAGTATTCCAGCGTTGTTTTGTGTTTGCGCATGCGTAACTAAAAAAAATAAAAAAATCAATAAAGTAAAAATCGTTTTCATAAAATGATTTTATTAATGTTATATATTAATTTGGACATTGAGCATCATCACTGCAACCTGAATTAGTGGTGCCACTGCATGTAACCCGTTTGTTTTCGCATTCAATAAATCTTGATGTGGATATGTTAGAAGTACTTCCTCCAAGTATTGTTTGAAAAAAAGTGGCTGCCCGAGCCGCTATATAATTATAAGTACCTTCTGGTTTGTGTATCCCGGGTTCTTGCGCCTTACCCCCCCCAAATAATTTGTAATAAAAGCAGTGCATAGAGTTGTTTCATAATTTTATTTAAGTTGATAATAGTTGTGCATTGTAAACTTAAATAATTGCGCTGCCAACTCCTAATTTTTTGTTTGTGTTATTAAAGAGAATTTTATAAATTTTTTTAGAGAAAATTTTTAATAAATATTTTCGCCTTAATATGCATTTAAAAAATATCCTGTTTACTGCCTTTTATTTTTTTATTTCCAATTGTTTACAAGCACAACAATTTTACAAACAAACTGATGCATCACAACATTGGGTGGATAGTGTTTTTAATTCATTAACGCCGCAACAACGTATTGCACAATTAATGGTGGTTCGTGAAAGCGGCATTGCATCTGGCAACACTATTTTTTATACTGATAAAGTTGAAGGATTAATACGTGATTATAATATTGGTTCTATATGTTTATTCCAGGGCGGACCAATAAGACAAGCCAATCTAATTAACTATTTTCAGCATGTTGCGCAAACACCTTTAATGGTTTGTATTGATGGCGAAACTGGTTTGGGTATGCGCATGACCGACAGCGTTTTTAAATTTCCCGATCAGCTTACACTTGGCGCTGTGCAGGATGCAGCTATTGTGCGCGAAGTAGGAAAAGCAATTGGTGAGCAATGCAAACGCGAAGGCATTAATGTAAATTATGCGCCGGTCATCGACATTAATAATAATCCAAATAATCCCATTATAAATTTTCGTTCGTTTGGTGAAGACAAATATAAAGTAGCATTATTTGGAACACAAATGATGCACGGCATACAGGAAAATAATGTGATGGCTTGTGCCAAACATTTTCCCGGCCACGGTGATGTTAGCGTTGATTCGCATTTGGATTTACCTATCATTACAAAATCTTTTGCAGCACTTGATTCGCTGGAATTATATCCTTTCAAAACATTATTTAATGAAGGTATTGGCAGCGTTATGATCGCACATTTAGACATTCCTGCCATTGATAATACGCCACATCTTCCAACTTCATTATCGAAAAAAAATGTAACCGGTTTGTTGAGAGATAGTCTTGGTTTTAAAGGCATTTCATTTACTGATGCATTGGAAATGCAGGGTGTTGCAAAATATTTTCCAAAAGGCGATGCTGCTGTGCAATCGCTGGTAGCAGGAAATGATATGTTGTGTTTGCCCGGCGATGTGCCTTTATCCATTCAAAAAATACAGGCAGCTATTGCAAATAAAATCCTTGATTCAATTGATATTGATAACCGCGTAAAAAAAGTATTGCTTGCAAAATATAACCTGGGTTTGAATAAGTTTAGTTCCATCAACACAAATAATTTAGATGAAGATCTAAATAAAGATGTAAATACTTTAAGAAGAAAAGTTGCACAGAACGCCATCACGCTTTTGCGATTAAAAGATTCTTCATTATTTCCATTAAAGGAAGACAAGAAAATTGCTTACGTAAGCATCGGTACAACCGATACAAGCGTTTTGTC
>JBDUEO010000244.1:0-5437 GCA_040002335.1 Parafilimonas sp.
ATAAAAATAATCTTGTTTTTCATTTAATGCTTGCCGGTATGGTTTCAAGTGTTGTATCAATGGCGGTTGACAAACATTCTTTATACCATCATCTTAAAAATCAATATATACATGAATTAATAAGAGAAGATGCAGAGGATGAAGAAAATGAAGAAGCATCTGCTTTAGTTATTGAAAAAAATGATGAATAAATTTTTTGCGTGCACTCACTCATATTCATATCTTGATTTTGTGAAAATATTCTTACGCTTACTGCAATTTATTTATTCGTTGTATGCATTTCTGGCGTTTATTATTTTAATGGTGATCGTTTGCGTGTTTGTACTTTTTTTTCTTTTGTTTGGAAAGATAAAAGCAGGCAATCTTGTTTATAAAGCATGCAACGTGTGGGGCATTGTATGGTATTTTTTAGTTGGCATTAAGCATAAAGAAATTTATGAAGCGCCGCATGATAAAACCAAACAATACATTTTTGTTGCCAATCATTCTTCATACATGGATATTCCCTCCATTGTTATGTGCATTCATCAGCCTGTACGCGCATTAGGTAAATATGAAATGGTGCGCTATCCTTTATTCGGATTAATTTATAAGGCTGCTGTTATTTTAGTTGATAGAAGAGATGCAGCGCATCGGGCGCAAAGTGTTCGCGCATTAAAAGCAGCAATCGCAAGAGGCATTTCAATTTTTATTTTTCCCGAAGGAACTTTTAATGAAACCGGCAAACCTTTAAAAGATTTTTATGATGGCGCATTTCGTACAGCAGTAGAAACACAAACGCCAATCAAACCAATATTGTTTATTGATAATGATGAACGCTTAAATCAAAAAAGTATTTTTTCTTTAAAGCCAGGTATTAGCCGTTGTATTTTTTTAGATGAAATAAAGGTTGATGCATATCATACAAAACATGATATGCATGTATTAAAGCAACATGTGCATAATATTATAGAAGAAAGATTGCGTAATTATCGTTCTTATAAAAATATTTGATGATTATGTAAATTAAATTTTTGCTTTTTCGGATAGAGATATAAGTATGCTCATATTAAAAATGAGAAGCTTTTCTTATACCGCAACCACACTGTGTAAACATTCATTGTTTTTGAGCAGCTTATTATTTTATTTTCGCATCTTACGATGAATTCAACTGAAATAGATTCTTTTACAAATGATGTGGTACATGTAACTGCGCTGTATGCTGAAATAATTATTCCGCTTGCACTTCCTCAAAATTATACCTGGAATATTCCGGTAGAATTTCAACAAGCTGCAAAGCCCGGCATTCGTGTAGAAGTACAGTTGAAAAATAAAAGATATGCAGGCATTATAAAAAAACTCTTTACACAAAAACCTGGCGCTTTTGAACCAAAGCCAATATTAAATATTTTAGATGATGAGCCGCTGTTGTTTCCGCAGCAATTACAATTATGGCAATGGATAGCTGATTATTATATGTGCAGCGAAGGCGAAGTAATGCAGGCTGCAATGCCGTCGAATTTAAAGTTATCAAGCGAAACAATATTGGTTTGGAATGAAGAACATAATGAAGATTTCAGTGATTTGAATGATCGGGAATATATAGTTGCTGAAGCACTGAACATAAAAAAAGAATTAAAGCTGAGCGAAGTGCAGCAACTGCTTGATGCTTCGCATGTGTATCCTGTTATAAAAAAATTGATAGAGAAAAATGTTTGTCATGTTTGGGAAGAACTGAAAGAAAAATATAAAGAGAAAATTGAGACATACATTTTATTGCATCCGAAATATCGTGATGAAGAAAAATTATCAAAATTGTTTGATGCTTCCAAAGCGCCAAAACAAATGGAATTGCTGTTGTCTTATTTGCATTTAATTAAAGAAGATGGCGAAGTAACACAAGCATCATTATTAAAAAAATCAAACGCAAGTATTGCGCAATTAAAAGGTTTGATTGATAAGAATATTTTGCTTGCAGAAAAACGTTCTATCAATCGCATACAAAGTCTTCCAAAGAATATTCAGATTGATTTTACTTTATCTGCTGCGCAACAAACTGCATTAAACGAAATAGAAAATTCATTTAAAGAAAAAAATGTTTGCTTGTTGCATGGTGCAACAGCAAGCGGCAAAACACAGATCTATATAAAACTTATCGAGCAATGTATTCAGCATGGCAAACAGGTTTTATATATGCTGCCGGAGATTGCATTAACAGCGCAAATAGTTAGAAGATTGCAAAAACATTTCGGCGGATACATTGCAGTATATCATTCAAAATTTAATGCAAATGAACGTGTAGAAATATGGAACCGAATAAAGAACGGAGAGCTGAAAGTATTGCTGGGCGCACGTTCTGCGTTGTTTCTTCCTTTTAAAGATTTGGGTTTAGTGATTGCTGATGAAGAACATGATTCATCATATAAACAACAGGATCCTGCACCGCGTTATCATGCAAGAGATGCCGCTGTCTATTATGCATCTCTATTCAATGCAAAAATTTTATTAGGCAGCGCAACGCCATCTATTGAGTCTTATTATAATGTTCAAACAAATAAATATGCATTGGTTGAATTAAAAGAAAGATATGGAAATGCAGTGCATCCTGCAATAGAAATAATTGATCTTACTAAAATTTCATCAAAGGAAAAAGTATTAATTTCTCCTCAATTAAAAGAAGCAATTGATAAAACATTGGCTGATCATAAACAGGCAATACTTTTTCAAAACAGAAGAGGTTATACGCCATATCTTGTTTGCAATGTTTGCGGCTGGATTCCGCAGTGTAAAAATTGTGACGTAACGCTTACTTATCACAAAGCGAAGAACAAAATGGTTTGTCATTATTGCGGTACTGAATATCCTGTTTTATATACTTGTCCGCAATGCGGCAGCCAGGATTTTAAACAGAAAAATTTCGGTACAGAAAAGATTGAAGAGCTTGTTGCAGAAACTTTTCAATCAGCAAAAGTTGCCCGCATGGATTATGATACCATGAAAGGAAAAAACAATCATGATACGCTGATAAAATTATTCGAGCAACAAAAAATTGATTTGCTTGTAGGCACGCAAATGATAGTGAAAGGTTTAGACTTTGAGCATGTAAATCTTGTTGGAATTCTTGATGCTGACAGTCTTTTATATTTTGCTGATTTTCGTGTAAATGAACGTGCTTTTCAATTGATGGAACAAGTGAGCGGGAGAGCAGGAAGAAAAGATGATTTGGGCAAGGTATTGATACAGGTAAGCAACATACATCATCCTGTTTTGCAGTTTGTGATAGAGCATAATTATAAGGCTTTGTATGATTTCGATATTCAAAGCAGGCAGCAATATCATTATCCGCCATTCACGAGATTAATACACATAAGATTTCGGCATAAAGAAAATCATATTGCAGAAGAAGCTGCAAACATTTTTACAACAGTTATAAAAAAACATTTTGAGCCATATATTACCGGGCCTGCACAGCCTGTAATAAATCGTTTACGCAATAAATATTTATGGGATTTGTTATTGAAACTTCCCAAAAATGCTGCGCTTATCAATCAATGTAAAACACAGATTGAACAACAAACCGGTATATTAAAATTTAATAAGCGTTATCGCAGTGTTGATATTATTGTTGATGTGGATCCGGTTTGATTCTTTACTTTTTTTATTGATAAAAAAAGTAACAAAAAAATCAAGAACCGATGATATACAGCACATCGGTTCATTCGCTCTGATTTAGCTTTTGTAGTATCGTTTTTTTCAGCAGTCGAGCCTTGATGCTTAAATTCAAAATTTGTTTTGCTCTGCAAAATTTCCAAATCTTGCATATCGGCAGGCAGGTTCACAACTACTTTTGATAAGTATTTTTTTCTGCTATTCTTCTTTAGGCTCAAAAACAAATCGCCAAAAGATTGCCGCAATAATGCCACCTAAAACGGGAGCAATCATAAACAGCCATAATTGCTGAAACGCAATGCCACCGGCTAATACAGCAGGTCCAAAGCTGCGTGCCGGATTTACAGAAGTGCCTGTTATTGGAATAGAAACAAGATGTATTAATACTAAGCTAAGCCCGATGGTAAGCCCCGCCATGTTTGAATTACCGCGCTTAGATGTTACATTAAAAATTACAAAAAGAAATAAGAATGTCAGCAATGTTTCTGTGAGAAAAGCTGCTGTTGTAGTGTAGTTTCCTAAATATCCCTGACCCCATCCATTTGAGCCCAATGCCCATTTACCCATAGTAAAACCAGGTGCGCCTGTTTGTATTGCACGCAGCATAAACGCAGCAAATGTTGCTCCGCCAAATTGTGCGATTATGTATCCAATCGTGTCTTTAAAACTTATTTTTTTTGCTACCAGCATAGCAATGGTAATTGCAGGGTTTATATGACATCCGGATATGGGACCAATTGCATAACACATTACTACTACTGTTAAGCCAAAGGCGAGTGATATGCCAAGTAATCCAATACCGATAGGCGCATCAGCTACAGTTACAGGAATAGTTTTTCCTGCAACTACTGCAGCACCGCATCCAAATAATACAAGAGAAAATGTTCCGATGAATTCTGCCAAATATTTTTTCATGTTTGTTAGTTTTGGAATTCAATTTAACTATAATTGACACATTCAAAAAAATGTTTACGATAAAAATTTTATTGAATGTCATCAAACTCAATAATGGTAAGTATTTGCGCCGTTTTGTAGAATTTTTATTTTGTAGAAGCAAATTCTTTTTATGACGTCTGTTAAGTTAAGAAATATTGATTTTTAAACCGTTCTTGCTCTTTGAAGTTTTCAAACTTTGCAGTTCTATGCCATAAATCTCCGACTTATAATAACCGCCTTCAACATTTTATCAAAACCATTTACCTTCGGCGCTCTTCTAAATAATTTTTTATGAACAACGATTGGAAAGAATACCAGGAAAAAAATAAAGAACGCTTTTTAAATGAATTAATTGAACTCTTACGCATACCAAGCGTAAGCGCACGCAGCGAACATAAACCGGATATGCAAACCTGCGCTGAAGCCATGCAGCAAAAGCTAAAAGATGCCGGCGCTGATAAAGTAACAATTTATAAAACAGAAGGCCATCCAATTGTATATGGCGAAAAAATAATTGATGCAAACAAACCAACTGTTTTGGTATATGGACATTATGATGTGCAACCGCCCGATCCCCTGGAACTCTGGCACAGCGGACCTTTTGAGCCCGTTATAAAAGATGGAAAATTATATGCGCGTGGTTCTGCAGATGATAAAGGGCAGGTGTATATGCATGTGAAAGCATTGGAAACAATGACAGCAACAAACTCATTACCCACTAACATAAAATTTATTATTGAAGGTGAAGAAGAAATAGGAAGCCCAAGTCTTGCTACGTTTGTAAAAGAAAATAAAGAGTTATTAAAGGCTGATGTAATTCTTATCAGCGATACATCTATGTTAAGTTTGGATA
>JBDUEO010000245.1:0-5410 GCA_040002335.1 Parafilimonas sp.
ACTTAACCTGATAAGAAAGATTCAAAACTCAGTTATTATTATTGTATTAATTTATCTTGGTTATTTGGCAAGAGGTTTTTTTATCAGTCATTCAACACCAACCGGAAAAGATAATATTCCGCAACTGTACGGTGTTGCCTGGGCTATTTTTATTTCAACAACAATTTCTTATTTAATGATGATGGCCATTGTAAGAAAAAGAATATTTCCTGCAGATTGGAAAAAACTTGTATTCAAACCATATTACAGCGGAGCAATATTATCAGTATGCGGAGTGTTACCTTGTTTCCTTGCTTATTATGGTTTTCATTATTTTATTAAAGACGAAATAGTAGCATTTATATCTTTATGTATTGTGGCCGCATCAGTAGCTTTGTATCTGTTTATTAAAAAACCGGAATTGCTCGGGAAAGATATCGCATATATACAAGGCGATTTTATAGATATGTTTAAAAAGAAACAAAATAAAAAGAAGAAACTTGCCATGACGGTTTCAACAGATGCAGAAGATGAAATACAATTGTAAAGCTTAAAGAATATACAAACTGAATGAACTTTTAAATATTTTTGAACTGATAAAGTGTAGCAGATATGTACTCGCCCGTTTCAAATAACTTGCTGAAAAATGACACCTCTTTTATAACAGGAAAAGAAATCACTTTTCTCGCCATTATGACCATTGTAAGTGGTGTTTTGTTTTATTGTATGTCGGCATCAAGTTCAATGCTCATGGTGGCAGTAGCCATTCCATTGTGTTTGTACGACAGGTCTTATGTTTTTCCTATGCTGCTAACAATTGCACTTTGCCAGGGCGCTTTTGAAGCTGCCGAAGTAACGCAAAGCAGTGCCACACAAAGTACAGACTTTTCAGAAACACTTATTATTGCTGCCGTTTCGCCAATGCTTTTGTGGGATTTGACGCACGATAAAATAAGCCGTATAACACCGGCAAGGTTTGTAATATTTTATGTTGTATTTCTGTATTTCGTTATCCAGGGAGTCATCATTTATTATCAATATCCCGGAAATTATGCAATGCTTATTCTTATTCATGCCAAATGGTCTCCCGTTTTGCATTCCATAATGAAATCCATAAAAATTGTATTTTATATTTTTTATTTAAGGGTATTAATAAATAATACTGTTGAAAAAAATCTGAAAACACTTGAAACAACACGGCGCTTCATACCATTTATTCTAATTATAATGGCATTAAACCTTTTGCTTAATGGCCGTGCACAAAGCGGTGCCGGCTACCAGGATACATTGCAATTAGGAGATGCGCATCATGGAAGTTTTACCGCACAGCTTTGTGGTTTGTCAATATATTGTTTCATCACATTCTTTATGCAAAAGGTAAGTTTGGCTACAAGAGGTTTTGCATTGCTTGGCATTGCTGCTGTTGGGGTTTGTATTATGGAAATGGGATCAAGAAACGGGCTCGTATCTTTTGCATTGGTAGCCCTTATTGGTTTCTATGTAAACATGCGGCGTAAAAGCTGGAGTTATATAGTTCTATGGAGCCTGGCAGCATTTCTTGCAACTGTAGTTACCGCCGTAATATCTTATAACTCGCCTACCATACAAAGAGCCATTTACATGACGGAACAACAAGGTGGCGGCGATCGTGTATATTACTGGCAGGCAGGCGCACAGGCTTTGCAGGAACATCCTCTTTTTGGCAGAGGCGGCGATGAGTCTGCCTCACAGGCCGTAGTTGCAGAATATGCGCCCGCCGGTACAGAAGATAAGGTAATGCATAATACTTATCTTGAAATGGCAGTTGAGTACGGGCTTATTGGATTGATATTTTATTTATGCCTTTTATTTGCTGCGCTAAAATGGGGTTACCGGCTGTACAAATTAGCTATTGAAACAGGCAACTTATTAATAGCGGCACCGCCAATAAATTATATGGTTTTAATGGTGGCAGCATGCTTTGTAAGCGACGTGTGGGATACCTCAATCTGGTATAATTTAAGTATGATATTCGCGCTTGCTATACAGCTTGTTTACTATCAATATATTGATAAGAAAAAAGTAGACAGAAAAATTTCTCTTGGCGAAGCTTTAGCACTTAGTCGTTAAAAAGAGATATTTATTTTTGCTTTCCACCACTTCTCCACACTTACAGAAGCCATTATTCTTTCCTCTGTAATTATGGTTATGTTCGCAGTATATATATGCGGAACATATACTCTTGTTGTATTAAATCGTTTTAAAATTATCTCTTGTAAGAATTTATTGTACATGCCATGTGTAATAAAAAAATAAATATCTCGTATGAAACTCAAGCAGCTTGAAATAAAGGGCTTTAAAAGTTTTGCTGATAAAACCATATTGAATTTTGATGAAGGTATTACCGGCATTATCGGCCCCAATGGATGTGGTAAAAGCAATATTATTGATTCAATTCGCTGGGTAATTGGTGAACAAAAAATATCTCAGTTACGCAGCGAGAATTTAGAAGCGCTTGTATTTAATGGTTCCAAAACCCGTTCTGCCAGCGGTCTTGCAGAGGTTAGCCTTACGTTTGAAAACACAAAAAATCTTTTACCAACTGAGTTTAATATAGTTACCGTAACGCGCAGGTTTTTTAAAAATGGCGAAAGTGAATACAGGTTAAATGATGTGGTTTGCCGCCTTAAAGACATTCATAATTTATTTCTCGATACCGGTATAAGCAATGATAGTTATGCCATCATAGAACTTGGAATGGTGGATGATATTATTAAAGATAAAGATAACAGCCGCCGCAGAATGCTTGAGCAGGCAGCCGGCATCACCATTTATAAAACAAGAAAAAAAGAAGCGAAGCTTAAATTAGATGCAACCGAAAATGATCTTAACCGTATTGAGGATCTTTTATTCGAAATTCAGAACCAGCAAAAGGTTATAGAGAGCCAGGCAAAAAAAGCAGAAAAATATCACGAAATAAAAAAAGAATACAAACTTGTTTCTGTTGAATTAGCGAAAGCTGGTTTGGAAGGATTCAACCTTACATATAAAGATTTAAATAAACAACAGGAAGAGGAAACCGATAGAAAACATGCATTGGAAGCTGAAATTGCTATCGGTGATGCAGCACTTGAAAAAGACAGGATAGATTTTATTTCCCGTGAAAAAGCTTTACAGGAACAACAACACAATTTTAATGACCTGGTGCAGCAATTACGCGCTAAAGAAAATGAAAAAAATCTTGCAACACAACGCTTGCATTATCTAAAAGAAAAAGATACTTCTTTAAAAGAATTTTTAGAAAGAGCAAATGGCCAGTTAAAGAATATTGAAGACTCAATACAATACACAGAATTACAATTTCAGAAAGAAGAAACATCTTTAGCAACATTAAAAAATACGTTAGAGGAAAGCAGAACAACTACCGAAGCAAAACGTGTTTCACTTGATGAGAAACGTTCTTCAACAGATAAAGTGCGCAACACACATTTGCAAACACAACGCAAACAATTTGATGCAGAAAAGAAAGTTGCAGTGGCTGAAACTTCAGTACATAATATTCAACGCAGTTTAACGCAGGTTGAACAGGAACAACAAAACAGAAACACACAGATAAAACAGTTGGATGAAGAAGTGGTATTAAAAGCAAAGGCACTTGATGAAAAGCAGCAGTTGTTGCAGCAATTAAAAGAACAGCATGAGTTAACACGCCAGCAAATATTGCAATCGCAAAGCGAGCTTGAAATTTTGCGTGCAAAACTTACTGAGGAAAATAGGAAGTTTGATGCAAAACGCAATGAACACGATTTGCTTAAAAGCCTTGTTGATTCAATGGAAGGTTATCCTGAAAGCGTAAAATTTTTGCATAACAACAAGGAATGGAATACACACGCGCCAATACTTTCAGACATTATTTATGTGCAACAGGAATACAGAACCGCACTTGAAAATGTATTAGCGCCTTATCTTAATTATTACATTGTAAATAATGTAGAAGAAGGCTTGCATGCAATTGATCTTTTAGATAAAAGCAAAAAAGGCAAAGCCAATTTTTTGTTGCTCGGTGAAATTTCAAACATGCATGTTGAAAACCATCAACCACAACATACTATAAAAGCGTTGGACGTAATTGAAGTAGACGAGCAGTATAAAAAATTAGCTGAATATTTATTGGGCAATGTTTTTATTGCTGAAAATAATGAAGCGCTTGAAAATAATAGTGATGATAATGCTGTTGTGTTAGAACGTTCAGGCAAATATGTAAAAGGCAAATACACATTAAGCGGCGGCAGTATTGGCTTGTTTGAAGGAAAAAGAATTGGCCGCGCAAAAAATTTAGAAAAATTACGCGAAGAAATTGCAGCACAGGAAAAAATTATAAATGAATTAAAAGCAAATATTCAGCAAAAACATAACCAGGTTATTGGTTACAATGCACAACTAAAAGAAAATGTAATACGGCAAACAGAAACAGAAATTAACCAGCTTACCAACAATCTTTTTGCGGCAAAAAATAAAATGGAAAACCTGCAGCTAATGCAGCAAAATGCAGCAAAGCAATTACAGGAAATGCAAACACGTTTGCAAAACGAGCAGGGAATTATTGAAGTTTTACGCAAAGAATTTATAACCTTAAATGAAGAGTTAACGGCAACAACTGCTTCAATAAAAGAAGCTGAAGATGCATATAAAAATGCTGAACAGGATTATCGTACAGCTTCAGGAACTTTTAATGAAACGAATATTGCATTTACGCGTTTGCAAAGTAAATTAAGTGCATTACAGCAGGAAGTTAGTTATAAGCAAACACAGTTAAAAGACCTGCATGTTCAAATTGAACAGAACAAAACACAATCAGAAGAAGTAAAATTGCAAATAGCAGAAAGCGCAAAAATTGTAACATTAACTGAAGAAACTTTGCGCACACTTTTGCATACAAAAGAATTGGAAGAAAAGAAATTGAACGAAGCAGATGCAACATATTATAATCACCGCAATGCTTTGCAGGAAAAGGAAAGTGAGCTTCGGCACAAAACAAAAAGCAAAGAAATAATTGATCAGTTACTTATCGAAATAAAAGATAAACTGAATGAATTAAAATTAAATCTTGCCGGCATGCGCGAACGCCTGCAAGTAGAATTTAAAATTGATCTTGATGATATTTTAGATGAGCCGCGAACCGGAATTGTTACAACAGAAGAATTGCAAGCCTCGGCAGATCGCATGCGCAAACGTTTGGAAAATATTGGTGAAGTAAATCCGACAGCTATTGAAGCGTTTGTTGAAATGAGAAAACGGTATGAATTTATTCTTGAACAAAAGCAGGATTTGGTGAGTGCAAAAGTAAGCTTAATGCAAACAATTGAAGAAGTAGAAGCAACAGCTAACCAGCAATTTCTTGATACATTTAATAAAGTGCGTGAAAATTTTCAGCGCGTATTTAAAGCATTGT
>JBDUEO010000246.1:0-5404 GCA_040002335.1 Parafilimonas sp.
ATGATGTAAAATTAAATCACTATAAAGGGGTGCGTATTAAACAGGATTCACAAACAACAGAAATAAATTAAATGAGATTAATTTTTGAGAAATAATTTTTAAGCTTGTTTAAAGGAGTATAAAAGACTTGATAAGTTTTTAATTATGTATTCACTTTTCGTTACAACTAACAAGATATTATAAGCTGTTTTTAAACTTGCTTAAGGCAACATTGGTTATTCCTAAATATCCCGCTAGGTACTTGTCTTTTATACGTTTGGCCATCCATGGGAATTGGTTTAACAGAGCAAAATATCTTTCTCTTGCGGGCAGGTGCATTAACATTAGGTGATCTTCGGAAAGGCAATAATATTTTTCAGTAATCTTCCTGGCGTTGATGTTGAAATCGGTATACTTCTTATAAATAGATTCCAGGTCTTTAAATTCTATATAATTTATAACAGAAGCTTCAATTGTTTTGATAGCGAGTTGTGAAGGCAGTTGTTTAAAGAAACTTTTTACAGATATAATTATGTCGCATTCTTTATTAAACCACACAACTATTTCTTTATCATTTAAAGTATAAAATATCTTCATTAAACCTTTTTCGATAAATGCGATTTTATTGCATATCTCATCTTCCCTTAACCAATAGTGATTGGCAGGCAGTTCCCTTTTTTTTAGAGCCTGCATAAGATAAGATTGCACTTCAGGCGAAAGAGGATAGATGGCGTTTAAGTATTGAAAAAGTTCCAGCATTAATAATCAGGAAATAAAATTTTTATTCTTCTTGTTTGAATGTTGAATTAATAAGAAGGCATTATGGTAAATGAAAAGAACAAGGCAACCACCAAAAACGGTCAGTGTTGCCAAAGGCAATATTTCATGAAATGTATTGTAATTATAACTGCCTTCAGTTTGAAGGAAAAAATATATTAATGATAAAATCATAAAACATGCACCTATAATATGCAGGAAATATATTTTTTCTTTTTTATTGTAGTAACTGTAAAGCAAGCAAACGATACCTATTATACCAAGGATAGAATGGATAACGAAATGAGGCAGCCCGAGTAAAATATATAACAAATAAAAACCGCCCATCTGTTCGCCACTTATCACAATTCCGGAGAATAACAGAATTATAAACAGCGGATGTTTAATAACTCTCTTTATTACTTTCATACATCGCAAATTTAATTTAATTACAAGCACCATGACTAATCCCTGCGTACCCAGCTACGCCTGGTATTGTTATCTCTCCATCATCATACCCGCCGGATTTGCTGAGCGTTTTAAGTTCATTATAAAGCCCCTGCGGAGTATTGGATAATTCACCATACATGCCGCCGGGTATGTGGTATTGCGGTATATCCAAATACAAAGGAGCTGAAGCATTAAATACATTCAAAGCAAAATCCGTACAATTAAAGTTATCAATATCATATTTCAATTTGCCATAGTATTGAATTTCATTTAAGGCAGTTTGAAAATGTGCTGCATCTACATTTACAGAAAGAGATGCATTAAATTCATGGCCTGCGTTATCAACGAGCTTACTTGTTACGGGGCTATTCGCCTCAATAGATTTCCATCCTGACTCCGGATAGAAACCTATGTTTTGTTGAATAATGGTGTGTCCGTCAGATTTTGTTAGCTGTAAAAAAGTATGCCCGCAAGCGCCTGTACTAAAATCAAATAATTGATTTGGGTCACTGTTCACCGGAATATCGCTACAGATAGTTATTTTAAACGTAGCGCCATTATCTGATATCAAAGAAAAGCAGTTAATATATTTTAAAATATCTATTGTCGGCTGATCTGCATTTTCATAATAGATATTTATTGTTTCATCCGGGTAAACATTTTCGCTGCCGCCGCCACCTCCACCGCCTTTAGGCTGAGAAGTTCCGTAAGTATAAATATCACCGCCGCCGCTACCACCACCGCTATTCTGCAATACATCATCATAACAATACCATATAATGGGATCGGGTTCGTTATAAATATGGCCGGTTACTACTACCTCCGGCAACGTTTGTTCTCCCACTGGCTCTTGCTCCTGCGCCATCAAAGAACTTATATTGCTACTGGTGCTTTTGTTATTATTGTGTTGGCTAACAACACTATCAATTCTACTAACGGTATTCTTAAGATCAACTGTATTTTTCCGATCAAGCGAACTGACAGTTAAGGTTATATTATGATTTGCTTTTTGATCGCCGTGTTGATTTACGTGAACTATTCTGGCTTTTAATATATTTCCAATGCTGTCAGTTTTTAATAAAATAAAATCATCCGATTTTTTCTGAAGGAAATATAACCGTAGGAAATTATTTTTAGATTGAACATCGGCGCTTTTATATACGCGGCTAAAGTCAAGTGCGGAAAAATCGTTTGCAGCTAAACTATCCTGTAAACTGTTTTTAATTTTTGACAGGTAAGAGATTTGTAATTGCGATGAATCTCTGGCGATAACATTGTTCTTCATTACCTCTTGTTTAGAACAGGAAAATATACCTGCCAACAAAAACATCACAAACGCAAATAAAACATAGCTTAAAGGTTTCAATTTTATTTTACCACTATTCATACTTTAAAATTTTTATTATTAAATTATCACCAATACTCACTTATGATTGTAGTGGCTTATTTCAAAGTTCATGCACAACAATAGAAAATTAGTTTTGCAACCGGGAGCAAAAATTATTCTAATGGGAGTTTCGTAATTTTTTTCAATTACAAGAAAAAAGGGCGAACTCAAAATAAGTTTAAATTCTACTTTTGATGCGTACTGAAAATGGGGAGCCTACACACAATCAGGCCCCTGGCCTGTTGCTACAAAGTGAGACCTGCTGCCAATATCAATAGCAGCACAATGGGTATTGATAACATCCATTTCTAATTTTGCCATAATCATCTTTTTTAAGTGAAAAAAAATGACTCTAAGAAAATGCAGTATAGATTATAAAATATTCTGAACGGGGTTGCAAGTAAACTTACACACCACTGAATTCATCAACTGCCAAATTAAATTGACATTGCATTTCAACCAGAATGACGCACGGGGTTGTAAACCTCCAATGTTTAAATCGGCCTTACAGAAAGTCTGCATAAAGTTCGGACTGTTCGTCCGTTAGCCAAAGAATTTAATTCTGTTTGAGGAATTGGGGAATGACAGCTGACGGGTTTGGGCTTTGTGTTGTGGTGGGAATCAGGGAACGTCAGCCCAGCCCATAACCCAAAGCCAAATTGAGAAACTAAAGATAAGCCTTGTTCGTCAGCACACCATAATACAAAACCCATGTGCTTGTTGCACAACTAAGATACCCACATGATGTGAATAGAACAAACAAGAGAATAATTTTTGTTGAATACAATTCATGCAAGGCAAAAAGCAATACACCGAACAACTCTTTAAATCTTTCCAGCTTTCAGAGCGTGTGCCTGAAGATAATTTCTACCGCAGGCTTAAAGAGATACTCAACCTTCAATGGTTGTATAAAGAAACCAAAAAGTATTATGGTACAGAAGGCCAGCAGAGTATTGATCCTGTTGTATTCTTTAAACTCATACTCATAGGTTATTTAGAAAACCTGGGCAGCGACAGGCGTATTATAAACACCGTAAGTATGCGGCTGGATATGCTGTTCTTTATAGGTTATGATATAGATGAAGCCCTGCCCTGGCACAGCACCTTAAGCAGAACAAGGCAGTTGTATGGAGAAACATTGTTTAAAGAACTGTTTAAACAGGTATTAAAACAATGTATAGATAAAGGCATGGTAGCAGGCAGAAGACAGGCTATAGACAGTGTTGCCGTTAAAGCCAATGCAGCCATGAGCAGGCTTGCAGAAAAAGAAGTGCTGGATGATGGCGATAAGTATACAGATGAGCTTACTGATAATGATGAACAACCCAACAACAACAAAACCGTATCATCAGCAAGAAAGAAATCTGTTGACCAGCATCATAGCTGGAAGAAGCAAGCCTATAAGGATATGCCCAAAGGCAGTAAAGAACAACAGGCAGCCTCAAAGTTTGTAAGCAATCATACCCATTACAGCACCACCGATCCTGATGCCCGCATATCAGTAAAGCCCGGTAAGCCAAGGCAACTAAACTATCATGCACAGGTAGCCGTAGATACAGCCCATCATGTTATCACCCAAATAGAAAGCCATCATGCCAATAAAAAAGATTCACAATGTTTATCATCAATAGTAAAAAATACAGTTGAAAATTTAAAAGAAAACGATCTTACCCTGGAAGAAGTATTGGCCGATGCAGGCTACAGCAGCGGTACAGCACTGCAGGCTTTGGAAGATAATAACATTAAAGGCTACATACCCAACTTCGGCCAATACAAGCCATCAAGAGAAGGCTTTAGTTATGATAAAGAAAATGATCGCTACACCTGTTCAAGAGGCGTTCATCTTCCATTTAAAAAGATACAAACCACCAGCCTTGGTTACCAGATGAAAGTTTACCGCAGCAGCGCAAAAGATTGCGGCCACTGCCCTTTAAGAAGTGTATGCATTGGCAGATCAGATTATAAAAAGATTGATGATAGTGTTGATAAACCTTTGTATGACCGTATGCATGCAAGGCTTCAAACCACCAAAGCAAAACGCATGAAAAAACTGCGCAGCAGCACCGTGGAACCGGTGCTTGGAACACTGGTTAATTATTTAAACATGCGGCGTGTAAACACCCGTGGCATAAGGCAGGCAAATAAGTGTATGCTGATGGCTGCTATTGCCTATAATCTTAAAAAAATGATGAAGTTTACAACAAGAAAAGTGCAGGCCGATGTAAAAGCTATGCAGGCAAGCCTGCACAATGCTTTTTTTGCAATTATCAGCGCTATAAACCATTACCGCTTTGCACAAAACTTCTGTTCGATAAAAGAATACAATTGAGTTTTGAAAATACTGACTGCTTTAAAAACCGCCCCTTGCAAGTCACTTATTTTTTGAATATACATCTGTCTCCATACTTCTTCAGCAAGTTCTGATGGATGACCAAGCTTTTTACAGCTATCCATGTACTTATCTTTTATAGACTGGAATACATTATTGTGCCTGTATTTTCCACTCATCGCTCTTCGCAGAACGTCAGCCTCACCTAATGACAATCCGGCGAAATAGTGAGCTATTTTAATAACATCCTCCTGGAATACCATAACGCCAAATGTTTCACCGAGATGCTCTTTAAATAATGGATGCAGGTACTCAATCTTCTCCCGGTTATGATAACGTGAAATATATTCTCTCATCATACCCGACTGTGCAACCCCGGGTCTTATAATACTGCTTGCAGCTACCAGGGTAAGGTAATCATCACAACGAAGTTTCTTTAATAGTTGTCGCATAGCAGGAGACTCGATATAGAAACAACCTATCGTATTGGCCTCACGTATTTG
>JBDUEO010000247.1:0-5392 GCA_040002335.1 Parafilimonas sp.
ATGTATGAAATTGCAGCATTATGTTGCGAAAATTTACCTGCAAATAAACCGCGTTATTTAATGGGTGTTGGTACGCCGTGGAATATACTGGAATGCATAAGCCTTGGTATTGATATGTTTGATTGTGTAATGCCAACACGCAATGGGCGTAACGGAATGTTATTTACAACACAAGGCATCATCAATATAAAAAATAAAAAATGGGCGAATGATTTTTCACCGCTTGATGAAGGCTTGCCTTATGAAGTAAGTAATTATTACAGCAAAGCTTATCTGCGGCATTTGTTTGTTGCCAATGAATTGCTTGGATTAACGCTTGCGAGTTTACAAAATCTTTCTTTTTATAAATGGATGATGAATGAAGCACGCACTAAAATTAAAGAAGGCAGTTTTGCTTCATGGAAAAATACAATGATTGAACAGTTTAAACGGCGGTTATAGATTTCATCTTTCAGGTTTTAAAAAATGGCAGGCTTGTAATTATTGTTTCACAAACTTTAATGTTGTAATGATTTTTTGGTTTGAAATTACACTTACATAATAAACACCACTGCTTAAATTTTGTACATTAAATTGATAAGATGAAATATTATTTGCAGATGCATGTTTAATAACAGCGCCTTTATCATTTATCATTAATATATCATAATTCATTGTTGCATCAAGACCTTTTATTGTAAGCAAATTATTTACAGGATTTGGATAAACACTAATGCTTGCATTTGCAATTTTATCAGCAACAGCATTTGCATTGTTATGTGTTTGTATATAATGTTTGATCTTGTTGAGGATGATTTGTTTTTTGGTTGCATCGCCATTGTAACGGGCAATATCCACAAATGATGTTCGTGCTAATTGAGAAAAGCCTGCTAAAACAATTTTACCATCTTTTTGAATATTGGCAGAATAAGCAATGTCTCCGCCATAAAAAAAAGTGTTTTGAATTCCATTTATGCCAAATGCTGAATCAACACTTCCGTTGGGATTATATCTTATAATTGTAAAAGTTCCTGAATCCCGGACATGCCTATAACCGGCTGCTATTATTTTATTGTTTGCCTGTACCGCAATAGTTTCAGCATAAGCATTTGCCCCAATATATTGCGTATAAGTATAACCATCGGAACTAAAAGCAGTATCAGGAAATCCTGCTTTAGTAAAGCGCCCTACTTTTATTGCAGCCACTCCATTTCCACGCTGGGAATAATATATTCCAGCGGTTACTATTCTGCCTTCTTTATCAATTGCTATGTCATTTAAA
The DNA here is from genome assembly GCA_040002335.1 of Parafilimonas sp. Lineage (GTDB taxonomy): Bacteria > Bacteroidota > Bacteroidia > Chitinophagales > Chitinophagaceae > Parafilimonas. The sequence continues at coordinate 1,262 of JBDUEO010000247.1, forward strand.
AGCACACCTTCAGTTTGGGCGGAAAAGGACATTTTTGCCATGCCATTCTCACCAAAATTCAGATCTGGCGTACCATTATTATTGTATTGTAATAGTATTTCATCAGCAGGAACACTTGAACCATAAGTACCTCCAACTATAATTTTATTATCAGCAGTTATAGCCATAGAATTTATAGCTGCCGGCTGGTCTAACAAAATTGTAACAACACCGGTATCACCAAAACTCCGGTCAAACTTACCTTGTTGATTATAACATGCTATAAACCCCCTTCCATAATCATTAATATCTTTATGCGGCTGGCCTGCCACCACTATTCTTCCATCTTTTAATAAACCTACTTTAAATGCAGCGTCTAAGCCGCCTGTGATATTACATACTACTAATCCATTAATGCCAAAATTTTCGTCGGGACTGCCATCAGTATTAAAACGCATCAAAGAGAAAGGCCCAAAAATTCCATTCTGTACTGCAAAGTTTCCCAAGGCTACAATTTTTCCATCAGGCTGCAGTGCCATAGCATGAATTGTTGGAATGTAGTCGTCAGAATCGCCTAATATATAAACACCACGTCCGCTATCGGCGAAATTCAAATCAGGGCTGCCGTTCGTATTATAACGAACTAATAAGGTGCCTCTTAATAGCTCAGTACCTTTATAAAAACTTCCGCCTCCACCCACAACAATTTTCCCGTCAGGCTGTAAAAGACTTGCATACGCATCACCTTCGTAGGTTTCGGATATTACTTTTCCATTATTCCCAAAATTACTATCCAACGTTCCCGGTTGTGCAGTTAAACAAGCACTCATCAAACAAAAAATAAAAGAGCATAGAATTGTTTTCATAAACAGGTAATTTAATTTGCAAGTTAAGTAATGTAAACAAACCTGTCAGGTGCATTTATCTTCTTAAATAAGCAAGTTATTGCCGTGCACCTGACAGGTTATTATTTTACAAACTTCAGTGTAGTAAAGGTTTTGCCGTTTGAAATTACACTTACATAATAAACGCCACTGCTTAAATTTTGTACATTGAATTGATAAGATGAAATATTATTTGCAGATGCCTGTTTTATAATAGCGCCTTTATCATTCATCATTAATAATTCATAATTATAAATCGCATCAAGACCTTTTATTGAAAGTAAATTATTTACAGGATTTGGATAAAGACTAATGGTTGCTAATTTACTAACAGCATTTGCATTATTGTGTGTTTGTATATAATGTTTGATCTTGGTGATAATAATTTGTTTTTTAGAAAGGGCATCGTTGTTGTAACGGATAAGAACATCATTTGGTCCCGAATTTCCGCCTGATAATATTTTTCCATCGTGTTGTAATGCTGCTGAACTTAAATAATCTTGATTGCCTGCCTGTGTTGTTTGCAGGTCATCATTTCCAAAAGTTGAATCAATTTTTCCTACGGAAGTAAACCTTGTTAAAGCAAAATATGTGCGTGTATAATCCAATGAATATTCGCTGCCAAGTGATATTATTTTTCCATCTTTCTGTAACAATACACTTTTACATGTACTTGCATTCTGACCAAACGCAGCATATGCAAGTCCATTGTTTCCAAAGCTGCTGTCAATACTTCCATCTTTATTCAAACAGGATATTGATATGTTGCCTTTGAAAATATTATTATCCATTGAAACTGTGCCACAACCAATTATTTTACCATTTGGTTGAACAACAATATCAGTAACCTGAAGTGAATTAAACAAACCTGTTTGCGATTGAAATTCGGCTCTGCCGTTAATACCAAAACTACTATCAATTATTCCATCAGTATTAAAGCGGTAAGCTCTGGCTTGCAAAGAAGAAACATAAGATAGCGATACTATTATTTTGTTATTCGGCGCTAATGCAATTGCAGTTACAATGTCTATGGCAGAATTTGCATCAGGCGTATTAAAGATTACTTTACCGCTATCACCAAAATTTGTATCTAAACTTCCATTGTTTAAATAGCGAATCAAATAACCTTGCCTTTGCTCATTAGGTAAGTTAATAATGTAACCTCCTGATATTATTTTATTATCGGGCTGAGTTACTATACCTACCGGAACGTCTGCACCAATACCTACTGAAGTATTAACTATTCCTGCAGTTCCGAAACTACTATCTACTCTACCATCACTTTTGTAACGAACAAGTTTTAAATATGCATCATGTCCAAATGCAACAATTTTATCGTCGTTTTGAACGGTCATAGCAAATACCTCACTCAATTCATTAGTACCTGCATTTCCATTTTTTCCGAAACTGCTGTCAACACTGCCATCTGAATTATATCGTGCTAATAAAAAAGGGTTTTTTATTGTACCTCCTGCCCCGCCAGTTATTATTTTGCCGTTATGTTGAAGCACTATTTGATTTATAACTCCTTTGTTATTATTATAAACAACACCATTCACACCGAAACTACTATCAAGCGTTCCCGATTGTGCAATCAAACAAGCACTCATTAAACAAAAAATAAAAGAGAATAGAATTGTTTTCATAAACAGGTAATTTGATTTGCAATTTACGTAATGTAAACAAACCTGTCAGGTGCATTTATGTACTTAAATAAGCAAGTTATTGCCGCGCACCTGACAGGTTATTAATTTACATGGTTTCCATTTGATTTATGGCATGTCAGATTTTTATTATAGGGTTTTCCATTTGTATTGAAGTGTACCTGGCAGGTTAATGCTTAATAGCAATTTAATTTAAAGATTAAACAACGTCTTAGTCATCAAACTTGCTTATTAACTTATATACATATCAACTAATAATTACTTTTGCCTGCCCTTTTATTATTTGCTGATGAAAAAAATAGACTGGTACATACTTAAAAAATTTCTTGTCACCTTTTTCTTTTGCGTATTCCTGTTTACGATTATTGCCGTGGTTATTGACATCAGCGAAAAAACAGATGATTTCGCAAAATCAGGCTTAAGCGCAGGCCAGATTTTTACGCAATATTATCTTGGGTTCATACCTTTTATAGATGCATTGCTTTTTCCTTTATTTGTACTGATAGCCGTAATTTTCTTTACCTCAAAAATGGCTGGCCGAAGCGAAATAATTGCCATTCTTGCTACCGGCACAACATATAACAGGTTCCTGCTGCCGTATTGGGTTGGTGGCGGTTTACTTGGTTTGTTGCTTATGTATTCGCTTGCATTTGTAATTCCTATTGCCAATGTAAAATATACCGGCTTCCAGGCTAAATATGTAAATGTGAATTCTTCTTACGATCCGCTGGTGGCCAATAACCAGCGCAGCGTTTATTTTCGTATAGATTCATTTACATATTCGGGCATACGCAATTACGATACAACATCAAAATACGGCGGCCCTTTTTTTATGCACCGCATTCGCGGAAACCAGTTGGTGTACAATCTAAGATGCGAATCAATACAATGGGATACAGCTGCAAAAAAATGGAAACTTAACAATGTAATTGAACGAACATTAAATGGCTTGACCGAAAAAACTAAAACGGAAAAAACATTAATGCTGAATTTTAATTTTAAGCCTGTTGATTTAAGCCGCGACGAATATGCAAAAGATAAACTAAGCTCACCACAACTTCATCAATATATAGAGCAGCAGGAACTGCGCGGCACAGAAGGTTTAAGTACATTACAGGTTGAAGAATACAGGCGTTTAGCCACACCATTTTCTGTATTGATCTTATCGCTGATTGGCGCTATTATCGCCAGCCGTAAAGTAAGAGGCGGTAGCGGTGCTCATCTTGCCATTGGTTTTTTATCTGGCGCAATTTTTATTTTAATGGACAGGTTCTCCACTATTTTTTCAACAAAAGGAAATTTATCGCCTTTATTGGCAGCATGGTTGCCCAATATCGTATTCACTTTTGTTGCTATTTATTTCTATCGCAAAGCGCCTAAATAATAAAATTTTTTATGTTGAATGGAAAGAAGCCATAAAAAATTTTATAGTGAAATGATAGTTTGCAAACTTCTTTCAAAAAGAAAAAAATTACCTGCATAAAGATGCAATCGCAAATGCAAAAACAAAATATACAGGTGAAATTCTTTTTTAAAGAATGAAGTTATGGTATCTTTAACCGCCTGCATTTACCGGTATAGCTTTAGCCCTTTATGAACTTAGC
>JBDUEO010000248.1:0-5384 GCA_040002335.1 Parafilimonas sp.
GTGATAAAGCTGGAACAGAATTACCGCAGCACACAAAGCATTTTAAATGTTGCAAATGAGATCATAAAAAACAATAAAGGTCAACTGCCGAAAGAGCTGTGGACAGAAAATGCGCATGGCGAAAAAATAAAGTTGGTGCGCACGATGACGGATAATGATGAAGGCAAATATGTAGCTGATACAATTCAGGAACAGAAGCTGCGCAATCATTATTACAATAAAGATTTTGCGATTTTATATCGCACCAATGCGCAAAGCCGCGCGTATGAAGAAAGCCTTCGCCGCATGGGCATTAATTACAGAATTTATGGCGGCATCAGTTTTTATCAGCGAAAAGAAATTAAAGATTTTGTTTCGTATTTAAGGGTAATTGTAAACACCAGGGATGAAGAAGCTTTGCGCCGGATTATTAATTACCCTGTTCGCGGAATTGGCAAAACATCTGTAGAAAAAATTGTAATAAATGCCAATGAACAAAACATAACTTTTTGGGAAGTACTTACACGTGCCGGTGAGTTTGGTTTTAAAGCAGGTACACTTGAAGCAATGCAGAATTTTGTAACATCAATACGCTATTTTCAAAGTATGCTGGAACAAAAAAATGCGTACGATGTTGCCGTTCAGGTTGGCAAGCATACAAATTTTATAAAAGAATTATTTAATGATAAAAGCACTGAAGGTTTAGCAAGATATGAGAACGTGCAGGAATTACTGAATTCAATAAAAGAATTTACTGAAAGCCCGAGTAATGAAGAAGGTGAAGTAGGCGATAAAGGTTTGGGCACTTATCTTCAGCAAATAACATTATTAACCGATGCCGATAATGGAGATGTAAATGCAGATGTTGTTAAGTTGATGACAATACATGCTGCAAAAGGGTTGGAGTTTCCTGTTGTATTTGTTGGCGGGTTGGAAGAAACACTTTTTCCTAATGCAATGAGCATAAATACGCGTGAAGAACTGGAAGAAGAACGCAGGTTATTTTATGTTGCCGTAACAAGAGCAGAAAAACATTTGTTTCTTACTTATGCAAATGCGCGTTACCGTTTTGGAAGTTTAACGCAGAATGATGCCAGCCGTTTTTTAGAAGAATTGCCTGAAGCATTTTTGGACAGAACATTTGCAGGTGGCGGCGCAAGAAATCAAAGTCATAGCAATTTGGGTTCTGCATTTGCCAGAATGCATCGTGGATTTGAGGAAAGTCAACAGTCAACAGTCAACCGACCACAGCAACCGTCGAAGCCATCTTATCTGTCGTCAGTTAACCATCGACCATCGACTGTTCAACATATTCCGTCAAAAGATTTTGTGCCGAGCGATACAACCAATTTACAGGAAGGCCAAAAAGTAGAGCATCAGAAATTTGGTTTTGGATTAGTTACAAAAATGGAAGGCAGCGCACACAATCCTATTGCAACGATAAAGTTTGAACTAAATGGAGAGAAAAAAATTATGTTGAATTATGCCAAGCTAAGAATTGTTGAATGATGACATAAATCGTAAATACGTGCAGTACATTACTAAAAGCGCTCAGCTTCTTCATCATAAATTAATGTGATAGTTTGTATTGCCATCTTTTGGTAAATAACGCTCAGGAACCTGAATATTTTTTGCATTGGCATCCCAAAAAATAGTTACTATAAAATAACGCTGTCCGTCAAAATATAATTGAATATTATTAATGCCTTTCGTTATCTCTTCTTCTCCATTTTTATTAGTGAAGTTAGACTCGTAAGTTGAAAACACTTGTGTGCCTGCACCGTACGTATTGGTGATACGGTACAGTTCATCTTCATTGAAACCAATGTCAGATAAACGCGTTTGATTACGTTGCACGTACTCTTCAGGCGTAATGGATTTTAAAACGGAGCCACTATCGTCATTGGGTACGGCAATATACATACGGGCATTCTCAGCAAATAGATTTTTGAAATCATTCCAATTTCTTTCCTGTCCGGCTGGTCCCGAAATTACGTTATATAACGCATGAATAATACCATCAACCGTGTTTACATTTTCGGTACTGTCGGTATTCCAGCTTTGACAAAAAGCGGTATTTGCAAAAAACATTGCTGCAAATACAAAAAATCTATATTTCATGTAATCATTTTTAAGCGCGTAATGTATTTTTTATGATGGATGTTTGAAAGCAAAAGTTTAAAGCGCTTTACTATTATGAGTCTTTTTATATTTTCTTTTTAAATAACTTTTACTAAAAAGCAATTGATAAAAACAGAAACTATTATCTTATTAAAACAACAGTTCCCTGCTTTTTTATTATTTTGTTATCAAGTGTTTTTCCTGCAACCACCCATACGTATGTACCCGCTGGTTGCGGAACGCCATGTACCGTTCCATCCCAACCTTCAGATGAATTTTTAGAAGTATAAATTACCTGTCCCCACCTGTTAAGAATATTATAGAAACTAATTTCAGCAATGCCAACCGGAATAATTTTAAAGCGGTCATTTTTTCCATCACCGTTAGGTGTAAATGCAGAAGGCACATAAATCTCCGGCCCTTTTACCACTTTTAAATGCACCGTATCTGTTGTGGCGCAACCTATAATGGTCGAAGCAGTAACGGTGTAAGTAATATCATTATACAATGTTGTAACTGGATTTGAAATGAACGGATTATCTAAACCTGTTGAAGGCGACCATGTATAATTATCACCGCCTGTTGCCTGTAATTGATATGGATAACCCAATATAATTGTAGAATCATTACCTGCATTTGCGTTAGTTGCATATATGGTAACAGGTTTTACAATTGAATCCGTTAAGCATCCATTCGCTGCTCTTGCAACAAGAGAAACATTGTAGTTTCCGCTGTTTGAATATTTGTGAAGAATATTTGAATCAACAGAAAGCGTATTATCATCAAAATTCCAATACCAGTTTTTAATTGGATTTGTACTGGTTAAATTTTGCGCTGTAAATTGAACAGAATCATTTTTGCAGGCAGCATCTTTACTTGTAAAATTTATACCAGGGCCTTGCAAAACATTAAAGTTTTTTTCTGTTATATCTGATGCGCAGCCTTCTTTTGTTTTTACGTAAAACTGAACATTATAATTACCAACTGCATAATTAACCGGAGATGGATTTTGCTCGTTTGATGTTTCGCCATCACCAAAATTCCAATACCAATAATCTTCGGTGCCTACATCTAAAGTAGTTGCATCTGTAAAAACTGCATTCCTGTTTGTGCAAATGGGCAAAACATTTGTTTTAAAATCTGCAACCGGAAAAGAGCCAATTGTTATTTGTTGTTTTGATGTATCAGACAAGCAACCTTCACCACCCAAAACGTTTAATGTAACATTATAAATGCCTGGCGATGCATAGGTATGTGCCGGAGGATTTTTTTCGTTTGATGTTGTGCCGTCATCAAAATTCCAATACCAATCGGAAATATTTCCGAACGAAACAGAGCTGTCAATAAATGTAAGTGGCGTACCAATGCAGGTGTTATCATGTGCTGCCAAACCAAATTTTGCATCCAGTTCTGTGCAAACTTTTTGAACATTATCCAAACCACCTGTAGCAGCCGTAAAGCCCCAATAAACCAAAGGATCATTTTTGAAAATAGTAGCAACAATATCCTGCTGCAGCGATATTCTTAATGAACCATCTATATAAACATCTATTAATTTTTTATCAGGCTGCCAGTGAATGCGCAATGTATGCCATTGGCAATTTTCTATGTCGTAACCTGAAGCCAATGCCGGCACAGGACCGGCAAGATTGTTTGGAGAGTTATGATCTACATCTCCGTTTGCCTGTATGGCAACATGATCATAAGCAGGATCATTATCGTTAAAGTTCTGATATGTATCAATAGTAACACCAACCGACGGAACAATACCTGCAAAACCAATTCCTTCTCCGGTGCTGCCAAGGCTTGTACTTACAGGCTGTAAAACAAAAACAATTCCATCGGCGCCGTTTGTATCAAGACAACCTAAATACACGTTAAAATAATAGTCGAACGCTTGCGTAAGATCAATTTTATTTTTATTCCATATTGAACCTGATTGATTTTGCTGTTGCGTTGTTAAAGTGTAACAATGACAATTATCCTGCGTGGCATCGCCGTTAAGAACGTAAGGGTTTTGCGCAGCAACATGTATAACAACAACCAATAAAATAAATAAAAACGCTCCGTTCTTTTCAATCATTATTTAAGTAAGCAGCAACGCAATTTTACTGCAATCTAATTTACAGCATTAAAATTGCCGTATTTTATTTTGATTATTACTAAATGAAAAAGCTTTCTCATAAGAATACAGTTTATCTTAATTCAGAAGCTTTGAAGATGATCAATTATAATGAAGCCAAACACATATTGGAAGCAACTTTTTATAACGACAGAATTTATCAAACAAAGGAGTTCCTGAAAGTGTTTGGAAAGATTTTTTAAAAATTATTCATGCTAATGAATCTGCAGGTGCATTTATCAACCAGAAAATAAAACCATTTTATTCATGCACAGAAATATGATAAAGCATGTATAAGTTTTCAGCTATAACTTTCAATTCAATATTTTTGCAGTGCAGATAAAAAATTGCTGCGTTTAATTATGAGTCAGGACGAGGTTTTTAAAGAAGAAATAAAGAATGCTTCCGATTTTAAATTCGGAACAACCGTTGCCAATGTTTTTGATGATATGGTAAACCGATCAGTACCATATTATGGCGAAATGCAGCGTATGATTGCAGAGCTTACCGCAGACCGGGCAAAAGAAGGAAGTTATGTGTATGATTTAGGTTGCTCAACAGGAACAACTATGATTGGTATGAATGAATTTGTGCCGGAAAATATTGAATTTATTGGTGTTGATGATTCAGCGGAAATGCTGGCAAAATGCGATACCAAATTAAAAGAAGCAGGTTTCAGGCGTAATTATCAACTTGTAAATTCCGACCTAAACCAAAATGTTGAAATAAAAAATGCATCTGTTGTAGTGCTGTGTTTAACGTTGCAGTTTGTGCGGCCGGTACATCGTGAACGCCTGATAAAAACGATTTATGATGGTTTAAATAAGGATGGTGTTGTAATATTAATTGAAAAGATATTGGCTGAAGAAAGTTCTTTCAACCGCGATTTTATAAAATATTATTACGACATGAAACGCCGCCATCAGTACAGTGAAATGGAAATTTCGCAAAAGCGCGAAGCATTGGAAAATGTATTGATTCCTTATAAGTTAAGCGAGGATAATTTGTTGCTGCGTGAATCTGGTTTTAGTCATGTAGAAATATTTTTTAAATGGTATAATTTCGCCGGCCTTATCGCTGTAAAAAAATAGTATGGTACAAATCGGTAATTTCTTTTTTAAATACCGCAACTGGCTTTTTATAATTTTTTACGCATTGCTTT